>NZ_JAUPTE010000061.1:0-38428 GCF_036701705.1 Microcoleus sp. w1-18aA5
TGCTTAAGCTTCGGTGCGCCTACCTTAACGGATCAATATCCGTTTGATGCTCAAAAGCGCAAAACCGGGATGCTCCCTTTCTGCCTGTCCAATTATTTGGGCTACTTCATTTGTAATATCCATGTTTAAACTCGAATCCTATTAATACCTGTTGTTTTAATAAATTTGCCTAGACTTAAATGTCTTGGTTCATTAACCCCATTATAAATCCATAATTCTGCATTAGGATTATCTAAAGTATCTTGTTCAGAGGTATAGTAAACAATCACCGCTCGATTGTCCGGCTGTCTTACAACAACTTCTACGAAAACGCGATCGCCGCTACCCAACCTTTTAGCCAAACTTTTCTGGATGCCCTCACACGCTTTGACGCTACAATCTGCCTCATCACCGACTCATCCCATCCCATCATTCCCACTTTCTCACCTCAATACCTCCACCTGATCGAATCTATACTTACCTGGCTGCAACGCACTCTATTAGAAAACTAGCCGATAAAACTTAGTCTTCAGATTTTATATTACTCCCAGTAATTTTCCCAATCATCCTTAAAAGCTTGCTGCAGCCTCTGCATATACGCATCAGTCTTAATCTTCACCATCCACAGATTATTAGCATTGCCGCCTCCCTTGCACACAACACCTTCATCCACACCGTATTTCCCCTTGCGAAGATCATCCATAAACTTGCCCGTCAGTTTGCCGCGATAAATCACTCGCGCAATATTTAATGTACCAAAATCCTGAATAAACAGATCGGGAACAACCATACCGCCCTCAGTTTCCACATCAAAAAGCACCAGTTGTTTGCGATCGTCCTTTTGGTGCCTTCCCGCAAACGAGCTAGCACCAAAAAACTCTGTAAACACAGTAATTTTAGGGCAGTGATACTGTTCGTTCTCTCGAAATATAGACTCTAACGGACTAGCAAAGTCTCTTTTAAATATTTCCGGTGCTGCTTCTAAACCTGGATGTGCAGCATTAAATTCTGCAATTCTCATCTCATCCAAATCAAATCTACTGCGGCGCGTACCAAAAGCATACCAACCGAGTTCAACTTCCCAAACCCAATGCAAATTAGTACCATCGTACTTCTCAAAAGCTATACATTGTTCATGAGGGCAATTTTTACTATCGGGAATTTTGGGATAGGCAAGTTGAACTCGTGTCATATCAATCACCAATAATCAAACTCGTTTGTAGTGAGGATTTTAGTCGCTATTAAGCTGTGCATTTAAATTGCAAGGTAAAATAGTTTTTCACTTTTGTGAAGTGGGCAGGAGAGCCTGCACTCAACATACAGTTTAAATGCACAACAGCTTACCTAAAAATATTAAGATTTGACTAAAATCCTCACTACAAACTTTATGTGGTTTTTAACACTTTCCCCCCTTCCCCTTCTAGTTAAAAATCCCTCAATTGAGCAGTTTGAACCGCAAGTTCTTTAATCAGGGCACCGCGGCGCACCTTCAGTTTTAGAATTTGACCGATTTGGCTGTTTTCCACTAAATTTTGCAACTGTTCGGGTTCAGTCACTCCCTCGCCGTCAATTTGAACGATGACATCTCCCTTACGAATCCCTGCTTCCTCAGCAGGCGTATTTGGCACAACTCGCATCACTAACACCCCTTTGACTTCCGGCACAATCAAAGGAGCATTGGGGTCAGAATTATTCTCTCTGGCCATTTCAGGGGTCAAAGCAATCATCTGAATCCCCAAAAACGGATGGCTGACTTGTTCTCCCTTGGCTAACTGCGCGTAGATGGCCTTGGCTTTGGCGATCGGAATCGCAAACCCAATACCCATTGCATCAGCTCGAATCGCCGTGTTGATGCCAATCACTTCTCCTCTGCTATTTAACAGGGGGCCGCCGGAATTGCCGGGATTGATGGCGGCGTCGGTTTGAATGAAATCAAGGCGCTTGTCGGGAATGCCGACGGCTGCACTAGAGCGTTTGAGGGTGCTGATAATGCCCAAGGTGACGGTGTTGTCAAATCCGAGGGGGTTGCCCACGGCGATCGCCCAATCTCCCACTTTCACCGCGTCGGAATCTCCCAAGATGGCAGTCGGCAAGTCTAATTGCTTAGTATTAATTTTGACAACAGCCAAATCTGTTACTTCGTCAGTACCTTGCACTTCTCCTGGAAATGTCCTGCCGTCGTTTAAGGTGACAGTCACTCGATCGGCTTTGTCAACTACGTGAGCGTTGGTTAAAACAATCCCGCTTTTGTCGATGATGAAGCCCGAACCTTGACCGCGTAAGCGTTCTTGTCTGGGGGTCATGCTCCGTAAATCTTCTCCCAAAAATCTGCGGAAGAAGGGGTCTTCCATTAAAGGGTCGAGGTTGCGACTGACAGTGCGCTCGGTATCAATACGAACAACTGCTGGCCCGACTCGATCGACAGCGGCGGTCACAAAACTGCCGGTATCCCCCGGGAGTTCAGGACTCCGCAGCGCTAACAATTGCGGATTCGCGGCGGTGGCTGGGAAACTTTGGAACTGTAATTTGGGCGGATTGCTGCCATCAGCGGCAGCAGCGGGTGCAGCATTGATTGTTAACGCACTCAGGGCGATCGTCATTCCTAAAATTAGGGCGAACCAACGAGCACCGATTCGAGGTGCGGGCCGAAAAAACTTAAATAGTCGCATAGCGTCAATCTTTGTTAGTCTGGGTTAGTCTGGTAAAGGTGTGCGATCGTGCGGACTCAATAATCTGCCATTATGAAGATCCTAAATGTATTTAGACAGTTACAATACATGAGTCACGAGCCCGCACCAACTCAACATATTCTGAATTCTAACTTTTAAAAATTTCTCTCGTAACCCCAATGATTATATCTGATACTTCTACTGACAAATCCTTGCCCTCAAATTCCCACCACCACCATCACGACGATCAATCAGTCCACCCTCACCATCACGATGAAGAATCGATGCGACGGCTGGTAAATCGCTTGTCTCGGATTGAGGGGCACGTCCGCGGCATTAAAACAATGGTGCAAGAAAACCGTCCCTGTCCCGAAGTTCTGGTGCAAGTTGCTGCGGTGCGAGGCGCGCTCGATCGCGTAGCGAGAATCATTCTTGACGAACACTTAACCGAGTGCATTGCCCGAGCCGCTAAAGAAGGTAATATCGATACGGAAATCGAAGAATTGAAAGCGGCTTTGGATCGGTTTTTGCCTTAGCCACTGCCAATTTTTCCATCCATATAACAAAACTTGCAAATTAGACAAAACTTGCAAGTTATGCTTTCTAACCAATTTTTTAAGCATCTTTCACAAACGCGGGAAAAGCATCAAATCTTCTCCCCTTCACCCCATTGCCACAACATACAATTTATATGCTCCGCAGTTTATGAGAGCGAGTTTTGTTAAAAAAGAATTAGTCCAGTTTGTCGTGATGACGCAACTCCTCAAAATCTTCAAAAGCTGACGGCAAACAATTAGATAATCGGTGCTTAATCCTACGTGGTATGAACAGTCTAGACTTTCGTCAGCTTAGCTTTGAGCTGGTATCTGACTGTTGCGTAAACGGCTTTATAGGAAGCCTCGATGCTATATTCCTGCTGCAACCACTCTTGAATTTCTCCATAGCTTTTAAAGCCTTTATGGGGGTCGCTGAGGCGCATTGCCAAACTAGCGCGTGCCAGCGGAGGAATGGCCGGCTTGCGGCCGCCGCTGTGCTTTGTTTCGAGGAGTCCTTCTAGTCCATCAGATCTGTACTTTCTCAGCCACCGCTGCACTGTAATTCGATTTACCCCAATGGTCATTGCCAATTCTTTAACTGTCTTAACATGACAAATTTTGAACAGGTAAAGTGCTTGAATTTTTTGAAAGCCGCTTGCCGTTTTTTGTTCAGTTAACAGGTTTTTTAGCTCTTCACTTGTCTCTGTGATGCTAAGTTTACATACTCCAGCCATATCAATTACCTCACGATTCGCGTTCTACAATACCTTTGTTTGACAAGGGAGCGAAAGCTGCTCCTATCCTAAATGCTGACCTTTTGTTTGCCCTGAAGCAATACAAAAGCGATCGTTCTCATTAAACTTTTTCCTTCCTGGAGGCAGTCAGACGCTCAGAAACCGGATTATTTTAACCTGGAGCAAGGTTGCCATGATTTTTTTGGGTAAAAAACCCGGTTTCTGGATCATTTTTGTATTTGATGGACAAGCGTCATTGCTAATAGTGATAGCAGTGAACCGCTCGACTGTAACATTACCGGCAATAGGTGACTCTTAAGGAATACCATTTATTCTCTTATTGTTAAACATTTATCATGGTTTTCCTGGTATTTATTGGTATTTTTTGCGAACGTATAAGCGATTTTTAGCCATTAGGTGCTAGCAAACAGGGGAATGTCTGTACACCAGCGATCGCATTTTTCTACAGACATTTCCCTCGCCCCCGAAGTACATTTTTGGCTTTCGCTGTGCGAAAAATCCTTAGATCTCAGCACTCTCATCGGTCAGAGCGCGTAGCGCCGAGTGACCTTGCAACCGACTTTCTTGCCGCGGGCAAGTATCCGTGAAACTACTGGCTTTATCGCCAATTTAGTAAAACACGACAAGGGTGGCATTGTCAATTTATCAGCATTACAGTATAAGTATGGGCTATTTTTGCCCGCCTGCTGTGATCGAAAGCAAAGTTTCTATGTGATACTACTAGCTTTTTTTTGTGATCTAGGTCACACGCTTACTCAGTAAGCTCAACTACCCATAAAAAGTTATGGCTGGGATCGGAGTTTCCACGTAGAATCTTTGGGCTTTAGTTAGGAAGTGCGATCAAACTTGTTGTTAAAATTTTTAAATTTTAATTGGTAACCAAAGGGAAAAGAGAATGCAGCTTTGTCCTTCACCCTCACCAAACCATCTAATTTATACTCAAACCTTGCAGATTGAGGGAAGTTTCACCCAGGGTGTGAATATTTCAGAATCTAAAATTGCAGAACATCCGGTGCAACCAGCTTGCTGACAGTATTCTTCATTTAAAAGGTGTAGAGAAGCCACAATGAACGTTGACGAACTGCTCAAGCTATACGCAATAGGAGAAAGAAATTTTAGCGGGGTCTACCTGCACGAGGTCTACCTCTACGAAGCAGAATTGATTGGAGCCAATCTGTATGAAGCCGACCTGATTGGAGCCAATCTCAGCAAAGCCAAACTCAACAGAGTCAACTTTGGCAAAGCCAATTTGTGCAAAATTAATTTGAGCAAAGCAGACTTAGGTGGAGCCGACCTCACAGAAGCACTTTTACTTGAAGCTAACCTGAATCGAGCTGAGTTGATGGGAGCAAATCTCAGCAAAGCAGACTTGAGCGGAGCTTCCCTGATCCAAGCAACATTAATTGGAGCCAACATATCTCGCGCAACACTCGGCCGTGCAGACTTGCACGGAGTAAATCTTTACGGAGTAAACTTGCGTAGGGCGGTGCTCACAGAATGCGATTTAATTGGCGCAAACTTGAGTAAAGTAGACCTTAGCGGAGCCGACTTAATGGGGGCGAGTCTAATTAGGGCAGACTTGACTGAAGCGATTTTAAGTGCGTCAGACTTAAGCGGAGCAAACCTGTTGGGAGCAAACCTTACAAAAGTCAACCTGAGCGGAGTATATCTTAAGGGTACAACGATGCCCGACGGCACGATTCACGACTAATTTATTTGTTAATTTTTATGGTTGCCGAGAACAGCGGCTAAAGGGTAATGAGCTTTTCATTACCCTAATTTATTGGCAGCGAAATCTTTATTTGACACTAAGGTAAGGCCGAGAACTTCAATGTAGGGTGCTGATGGCGCACAGAACTCCTACATACGCCAAGTCAAAGATTTGTTGGGTGAACTTGTGTTATGGTGATTTTCAATTGCTTCGAGAAAAGCTATTTTAGATTTAATATTTTGGATTTGGGACGGTTAAAATGAAACTCAGAATCCTCGCTGCTGCAACGCTGCTGAGCGCGATCGCCCCGATCGCTCCTGCACCCGCCGAGAACATCCAACACACGCAACAATTACTAGCCACCCGACAGTGCCCCAACTGCGACCTCAGCAGTGCGGGCTTGGTTTTAGCCAATTTAACCGGAGCCAATCTCAAAGGTGCTGACTTAAGGTTGGCTAACCTCAGTCGAGCCAACCTTACCGGGGCTGACCTCAGCGGTGCCAACCTCAGCGGCACCAGCCTGTTTGGCGTCAACCTGACGGGGGCCAACCTCAGCGGTGCGAACCTCAGCGGTGCTGACTTGAGAAGTGCCTATCTCAGCGACGCCAATTTGCAAGGCGCTAATTTAACTAACGCGCAACTGCTCGGAGTTAGAGGAATGCCAACCAATATCGGCACCGCTGAAGACTTCTACCGGTTGGGAGTGCTGGAAGCTCAAGCAGGAAACTACAGAAACGCCATTGATTATTACAATCAAGCGCTGAATCTGAAATCGGATTTAGCCGCCGTTTATTTTGCGCGCAGTATGTCTCGCGCTGACTTGGGAGACTTCGCCGGCGCGACTCAAGACGCTGCAATAGCAAACAAACTCTTTGCAGATCAAGGAAATCCCCAAGGTCAGGAGTTGTCAAAGCAGTTAGGCGAAGCCATTGTTGCACGCCAAAAGCCTACGGAACCCCGCACTTCCAGCCGCGGCGACTTTATGAGTCTTCTCGGTTCGATCGGTTCTGTGCTGGTGAAGCTAATCTTGCCTTAAAGACTTGTGAACGGCCTGCTCCAACCAATTTTCATGCTGCGCCAACCCAAGCGATGCAGAGCGTTTCATACACCCATCTGGCTTTACTAAACCCCTAATGTCTGTAAGCCAGGTATACTTAGCCTAGTCTGGATATATCTGTCTAGGCTAGTTTAACTATTGATAGTAATGATGCTTAGTAGTATGAATAGATTTGAAAATATATCAGTAAGGGGTTTTCGGCGTCTTCAAAATATTGAGCTTGAGATGAGAAATCTCATCGTCATGATTGGTGCAAACGGAGCAGGAAAAACTTCTTTTTTAGATGTTCTTTCAATACTAGCCGCTTCAGCCAGTGGAAATTTACAGAATTTATTGCAACTTAAAGGCGGCTTGAATGAAATTTTGACAAGAGGTAAAGTACAAGACCTTGAAATTAAAATTTCAATGCAAGTGCCAAAGGAACAACCTTTGAATTACAGCTTAACATTGTCACCCAAAGGTTTATCTTATGAAGTCAGAGACGAATATTTAACACAGCAGAGAGATCCAAGCAAAACGGAACCATTCAAGTATATTGAATCACAAGGTTTGGATATTAAATATTCTCCAGAAGAAAGAAGAGGATTTGTGAGACCGAGTTGGGAACACAATCCTCTTGAAACATCGCTTTCTCAAGTTCCTAAAATGTATCGCGAACCAGAGAACCTGAGAAAGAGCCTTGCTTCTTGCACATATTATGGAGCACTCGATGTTTCAGAGAAAAGTCCAATTCGTCTACCTCAAGCAATGCGCCCTGCAAAGTTGCCTGGAGCAAGCGGTGAAAACCTCGTTTCCTGTCTTTACGACCTTCGGGAAACCGATCGTGACCGTTTTGAAATGGTTGAAAATATCATTTCTGCTGCCTTTCCAGATTTCGAGCGATTAAACTTTCCTCCGGTTGCCGCAGGAACTATGTCTATGACTTGGACAGATAGAAATTTTCCTCAGCCTTTCTATGTCCATGAGTTATCAGAGGGAACGCTGCGTTTCCTCTGGTTGGTTGCGCTGCTGCAAAGTCAAACTTTAACAACCGTCACGTTGCTAGATGAACCAGAAGTTAGCCTACACCCGGAACTCTTAAGACACTTAGTTTATCTAATGAGAGAAGCTTCAAAACACACTCAACTGATAGTTGCAACACACTCAGATCGACTCATCAGATTTCTTGAGCCAAGCGAAGTTTTGGTCTGTGACCTAGAAGAAGGTGAGGCAAAAATGAGGTGGGGTGACACTTTTAATCTGGATAAATGGTTAGAAGATTACAGTCTTGACCAGGTTTGGGAAATGAATGTGATGGGTGGCCGTCCATGAGAATTGCTATTTTGGTTGAAGGTGCTACTGAAATGGCATTTAGAAAGAAGCTTCATGAGTTTCTGCAAAGTCGTTTAGAGCAAAAAATGCCCAGACTAGACTTTAAACCACAACATGGTGGAATTCCCAAGGAAGGGAAACTTAAGAAAATAGTTGAAACTCTCCTCGATAATGATGGCTATGATGCTGTAATTGCACTTACAGACGTTTATACCGGAAAACCGGACTTTAAAGATGCCAATGATGCTAAAGAGAAAATGAGGACATGGGTAGGTAAAAACCCAAAATTCTATCCTCACACAGCATCACATGATTTTGAAGCATGGCTTCTTCCCTACTGGACAACTATCCAGAAGCTAGCGAAACACAACCTTTCTGCTCCTAGCGGTTCGCCTGAAACAGTGAATCATCAAAAGCCACCTTACTATTGGATTAAGGAGATTTTTAGCTCTGGAAAACGCGGAAAAGACTATAACAAAGTGATTGATGGAATGGCTATTTTGAAAAACAACGATCTGATGATTGCGATTAAAGCTTGTCCAGAGCTAAAAGCTTTTGTGAATCGAATTATCTCTCTCTGCGATAAAGAAAAAATAATTTCTTGACGTAAAACGCGATCGCTGTTAATTACCCGAATTATCATCAAAGAAGTCGGGTATGTGGGTGTGTTGTTTTTTTAGGTTGTGCTACCTAATTCAGGGGAATCTCGATCCAGAACTCTGTACCATGACCGGGTACAGAAACACATTTAAGTACGCCTTGGTGTTTCTCAACTACAATTTGGTAACTGATAGACAGTCCTAAACCCGTGCCCCGACCGACGGGTTTAGTAGTAAAAAACGGATTAAATATATGAGAAATTAACTCTTTGGGGATGCCGTGACCATTGTCTGCAATGCAAATTCCTACCGTTTTTTCATCGATTAATTCAGTGCGAATCCGAATGCAAGGGGATGGGAAATCAGGAATTAAACACTCGGTGGTTGCCTGTATATCTCCTGACTCAATAGGCAGTATTTGGGAGCTTAAATGCGTTGCCGCTGCACTTGCGGCTTTAAAGGGAAGATCCATAACTCGCTCTTTTTTCCCCATTTCTAGGGCGTCAAGGGAATTACCGATCAGATTCATAAATACCTGATTGAGCGAGCTGGCATAGCATTCTACTAAGGGCAACTTGCCATATTCTTTAATAATTTCTACGGTGTTGTGATCAGAATTGGCTTTGATCCGGTGCTGCAAAATCAACAGGGTACTGTCGATGCCCTCGTGAATGTCAACGGCTTTTTTCTCGGCTTGATCGCTCCTGGAAAAATTACGCAAAGATACAACTAACTGGCGGATGCGCTCAACTCCGACCGTCATGGAACCCAAAATTTTTGGCAAATCTTCGGCAAGAAATTCGATGTCGATGGCTTCGGAACACTCGCTAATTTCTGGATTGGGATTGGGGTAGTGCTGGCGGTAGAGTTCCACCAAGCAGAGTAAATCTTTGGTGTATTCGCTGGCGTGGGACAGATTGCCGTAGATAAAGTTAACGGGGTTATTGATTTCGTGGGCGACTCCGGCCAGGAGTTGTCCGAGACTGGACATTTTTTCGGTTTGAATCAGTTGGGCTTGGGTATTGTGCAATTCTGTGACTGTTTTAGCTAGCTGTTCGGCTTTTAATCGATCGGCAGTTGCTGCATTGAGACTTTCTTGATAAAGTTCTGCTTGGTGAATGGCGATCGCAGCTTGAGCCGCTAAATGTTGCAGCAATTCCTGTTCTGCTGTGTGCCAAACTCTCGGTCCCGAACACTCATGGGCAATCAGCAACCCCCACAATTGGGAATCTTTGCCTCTCATGGGTACAATTAAACTTCCTCTCACCTGCAACTCTTCCAAAAATTCGCGGTGACAGGGTGTTAAATCCTCAGTATAAATATCATTAATTGCTCGCACCCGTCCGGCTCGATAAAAGCAGTCTGAGCCTTCGGGAAAGCATTCTTTTGGAGATGTGATACCTAAAATGGATCGCCACTCGCCACAAACAGCTTCGACAACTACCTCGCCCTGTTTGTCGGCCGCAAATTGGTAGATTACCGTGCGATCGGTATCCAACAAAACTCTGACTTCTCGCACAATAGTTTGCAGTATGATCTTTAAATCTAAGGTGCTGCAAATCTGGTCTCTAACTCGAGTCAATACTTTGGCAAAGTCCAAGGATTTTTGCAATTGGGCGGTGCGTTCTTGAACTTGGCGCTCCAAGTTGGCATTTAGGGTCTGCACTTCTTTATAAAGAACGTACTGCCCAATTGCCGAACAAAATTGGCTGCCTATAGCTAAAGCTTGCTCAATTTCCTCGTACTTCCACTCGGGCGACTGACCTTTTTTTATTTCTCGCCAGACTTCAAAGGATTGTCGGGGAAGGGTTTGTGCAGCGCTGGTGTCAAAGCGCCCCGCCCACATTTTTTCGGTATCAATTGCATTGCGAAAAATGGTCAAACAGCCGACTACTTGTTGTTTGTACTGGAGGGGAATTACCAGCAAACCCCTAATTTTAGTAGATTGGAAAGCGGGAACTAAAACTCTAAATAGAGGTTCTTTGTATAAGTCTGTAATTATCAAAACTGGGAAATGAGAATTAGTACAAATTGGAAATTTGGGAATTCCTTCGTTATTTTTGAATCCTTTGGTTAGCCATTCCTGCCAGAGGGGATGAGCTTCGATCGCCTTAACTTTTTCCCAGTTGGGAAGTGTCGGTTGTTCTCCTGTGGTGAACAGTTCAAAGGTAGCATCACTGTGGCCCGGGGCAATTGGCAATCCTCCTTCAATCTTGGGATTGGATAATTTTTCACCGTTGATTTTCGGCTGGTTGAGATAGAGTCTGCCGCCGCTACCGCCCAAAGCGGTGACGGTGGCTTCTAAACCTTGTTGCAGTTGAATGTTTACGTGACCATATAACAGGGCTGCTATGCGGCTCACGGTAGCTTCGCGGGCGGCTTGAGAGCGGGTTTGCTCGAGGAGGAGCGCGTGGGCTATAGCGCTAGATAATTGATCTGATACGAGCTGAACTACTTCTAAATCTGCTGGTGAAATATTGAGGGGCGCACAGTGGTGAGACACTAAAAGTCCCCACAGTTCGATGTGAATTTTTTGATTATTTCCTGGCTCGTATCGAGTCAGACACGTCGCGGCCTCGCAAATATCTGTTTTGCTGTTTGGCGAGGCGATCCTGCGGTGCAAAATCGGCACGACTAAGGAAGATTGCACTCCCATTGCCATCAGGTAAGCTGTGTGGCAAGGATCGAGCGATCTGTAGTGCATCTCTTCCTTTACTAAAGGTTGACCGGTGTCTGCAGCATCGAGGGGACTCAGGACGATCGTCCCTGAGTTAACATCTATTATTGTCCGCTGGCGCAAAGTGACATACATTTCCCTGGCGCTCGCGGGAATGTCGTCTGCTGGAAAGTGCAGCCCTTTCAAGGAAGGGAGATGGTTGTTATTAATTGACTCAGCAACAACTTCTCCGCTGCCGTCAGCACTAAACCTGTAAATCATAATGCGATCTGTTTTCAAAAAAGACCGCACTTCTGCTACCGTACTGGTTAAAATATCTTCTAATTCTAGAGATTGGCGGATGCGTTCTGTTATCCGCCGTATCAAAACTTCTCTGTCTAGTTTATAATGTAATTCTTGCGTATTTTCTCTGAGTTGCATAAATCTCCTTTTGTACTTATACAATGATAATAAGAAGTTTTGATGTGCTGTTGGATCGTTCAAACTCAAATGCCTCACCCTGAGTTTTTGACTCAACCGATCTGTACAATTAATGGCTAGCGCAACGTAGACAGACGACGGTGTATCGCCTCTGGCGCACTGGCGTAAGGAAAATCTGCGATCGCGCCAGTTTAATCCTTGCCTTCAACAGGCAGAGCGAGTTAAGCAAATAATTATTATTATTTTAATGCTCTTATAAAATTCTCGCAATCTTAAACTTTCACTATGAAAATTCTTCATTGTTAGGATAACTTGACATTTGTTGTATAACTTCATATAATGATAATTAACGAAAGAATTTGAGTTTCTCTCAGCGCCCCTGGCCCTGATTAATTTCTTGGCGCACGCTCATCAGAATTTTACCCAAATGATTTTGACCGGTTCTGTCGCAGCCACACCCCCAGTAGTAATCCGTTGGCGAATCCTCGACAATCACTCGATCCCCTGTGGCAAGAAGAATAGCTTGAATGTCTGTATGAGTGAGAAACTTAGTTAAAACTGCTTCGCGCATAATGGGAATTTTCACTGCTTCCCAATCAGCACGAATCCGGTGCTTGGGATCGCGACCTAACTTAGCGGCTTCTTGAGGAGTTGCTACGGCTTGAATCGCCGCCACTAATCTTTTATCTGTGCTGACAAATTTTTGGGCTTGATAGTAATGTTCCACAGTCAACCAATATTGACCGTGCAGAGAAATGTCGTGTAGTGAAAAATTAGAAAAGCAGCCATAAGGCTCCTCTACTTTATAAAAATAAATTATCATTTGATTTTAGATTTTAAATTTTACAGGATTTAGGCAAAATCCAATTATCTAGGGTGCTTAGGGGCGCACCTTACCGCTATTGGGAATGAGGAATTGAGAATAAGGAATTGGAATTTAAGAAGATTCTCTCTTCTTTCTTCCCTCAAAATCCATGCGTTAAATCCGTTGCCGAACTTCCTTCGTTCTAAAACGGCATCAGCTTTTTAAGAGCGCGGTTAGCGATATCGGCATAACGCAGTTCGCCACACAAAATTTTGCTCATCAACTGAGTAGTCATCGGCAATTTGACCCCCGCTCTGTAAGCAGCTCCTGTAAACTGATAGAATGCTATAGCCAAGCGACTGGCCCAAATCATATGAGTGTTCCATTCTTGGGCGATCGATTGAGTGTACGGCTCCTTAGCGTCGTCGGCACCTCCAAGAACTCGATCGATCGCCTCAGCAACCTTAAATCCGCTAACAATGGCAGGACGAATTCCTTCAGCGGACAACTGGTAATGGGTGATTGGTCATGGGGCAGGAGGAATTGGTAAGTTAATGAGTGTTAAATCTTGAGTTTTTAACTCACAACTCACAAATCATTAAGCGTCTGCTCGTTGTTGGCGGCCGTATCTCGGCAATCTCAAAACTCTTCCTATTCCCCCTGCCCAATTTCCCATTCCCTAAACAGTCGTGATATCTTTCTCTTTGGCTGCCAAAACTTCTTCTATTTTGGCAATGTACTTGTCCGTCAGCTTTTGAATTTTATCTTGCAAGTCGCGGGATTCATCTTTAGAGATATCGCTGCTTTTTTCCTGCTTGCGAATCGAGTCAACGGCATCGCGGCGGATATTGCGAATTGCAACTTTACCTTCTTCAGCAAACTTACTGGCCATTTTGACAAATTCTTGGCGTCTGTCGCTCGTCAGCGGCGGAATGTTCAAGCGAATAACTGAACCGTCGTTGTTGGGAACGAGTCCTACATCAGACAGGGAAATTGCTTTTTCGATCGAGGTAAGCGCTGTACGATCGAACGGTTGAATGGTGATCGTAGTCGCATCCGGGGTGCCGATGTTGGCAAGGGATTTGATCGGAGTTGGAGAGCCGTAGTAGTCTACCATGACTCGATCGAGGAGGGAGGCGTTGGCCCGTCCCGTCCGAATAGTATTAAAAGACCGTTGAGTAGCCTCAACTGCCTTTTGCATATGATCTTCTGATTCAGCTAACTTCACAAAAACCTCCGACAAGAGTTCCAATAGATTCTCCCATTACAGCTCGGTAGATGTTGCCCGACACCGAGAGGTCAAATACCATAATAGGAATATTATTTTCTTTGCAAAGGGCGATCGCCGTACTGTCCATCACCCGCAAATCTTGATTCAAGACGTGGGCATAGGTGAGGGTTTGATACCTGCGCGCGTTGGGGTTGAGGTGGGGGTCGGAATCGTACACCCCATCTACCTTAGTAGCTTTAAAAATCACCTCTGCATCAATTTCAGCAGCCCGCAAAGCGGCTGTAGTATCAGTAGTAAAAAAAGGGTTGCCAGAACCGGCACCAAAAATCACTACTCGTTTTTTTTCTAGGTGGCGAATTGCCCGCCGCCGGATGTAGGGTTCAGCTACTTCTTGCATGGCGATCGCCGATTGCACCCTCGTTGGCACTCCTGCTTGTTCCAGGGCATCCTGCAAAGTGATAGCATTCATCACCGTAGCAATCATACCCACATAATCAGCCGTTGCCCGATCCATCCCTGCCGAAGCAGCTTTCACGCCGCGAAAAATGTTGCCGCCACCGACAACAATCGCGATTTGAATGCCTTGGGACACGACTTTGGCCACTTCCTGGGCGATCGACTGAACGACTACCGGATCGATGCCGTAGCCCAAGCTGCCCATCAGCGCTTCACCGCTGAGCTTCAGCAAAACTCGCTGATATACCATCCCCATGCCGCCACTATTTTTTTACTCTTTTTGCCTCCACCATAAGATAGCAGTACGGGTGCATTTTGAACATCAATTGCCCGGAACAGACCCAAAAGTCTGTTCCGGGCAATTGACTGAGAACGGTTGACTAAATTTAATCCTTGGGGACGAAATTAAGAGCAGCAGAATTCATGCAGTAACGCTGACCAGTAGGTTTCGGCCCGTCGTTAAATACGTGACCGAGATGAGAGTCACAGACAGCACACAGTACCTCCGTGCGGCGCATGAACAAGGTATTATCCGACTCGCACTTGACATTTTCTTCGCTAACTGGAGCGTAGAAACTCGGCCAACCGGTACCGGAATCGTACTTGGTTTCTGATTTAAATAGCTCAGTGCCGCAGCAAATACACTTATAAATTCCGGTTTTTTTGTTGTCGTGATATTCGCCGCTAAAAGCTCTTTCCGTTCCTTTTTTGCGGGTGACTTTAAATTGTTCTGGCGTGAGTTGTTGTTGCCATTCTGCGTCGGTTTTTTGAACTTTCTGAGTCATGATTTGATGTTTTGTTAAGAGGGATTTAGCTGTTGAGTGTTGACTGTTAACTGTTGAGTGTTGACTGTTAACGGTATATTGCTAGTTAACTCAGCCTTCCATTAATATTAACCTAATTGGCTCCAAATGAACATACCAGGGAAAAGGATTGTCCTTAATAGTCCTCCACTTTTCCTTGAAAACTTCGGCTTGCAAGTGATAATCTTGGGAATCATTGGGAGGCGAGTGCAATTTGAGATATAATGTCACCCGGTGCGGAGTTTCCACAGTTGAGGCGATCCAACAAGCAAAAGTATTTTCACGATCGCACCCGCTAACAAAAATCAGTTGATGAGCCCGAATTCCCACAGAAACTAGAGATTTGGGAATTGGTTCGACTACAGTCAGAGTACAGCCCCAGTCGATCGCCTCCACGAGAGTTACGGAGATCGGTTTAGCTGCTGAGAAATTCTTGCAGCCCGTCAACTGGGCGACGGTGAAGTTGCGCGGGCGATCGAAAATGTTCTCTTTGGTATCAAAGGCGATCGGCTTTCCCTCCGCCAACACCAACAGATTTTTGCACAGCCGGTAAACTTCCTCTAAATTGTGGCTCACAAACAAAGTAATACCCCGATAATTAGCCAGAGTCTGCATTAACTCCCGTTCAAGTTGACTGCGTAAGTGAGTGTCCAAAGCAGAAAACGGTTCGTCTAACAGCAGCAATTCTGGAGAAGGGGCGATCGCCCTAGCCAAAGCCACCCGTTGCTGTTGGCCCCCCGAAAGTTCGTGCGGGTAGCGGTTTTCCAATCCAGACATTTGCACCGAAATTAGTTGTTCTTTTACCCGAAGTTTTTGCTCGCTTTCAGATAAATGTTGCAAGCCAAACGCAATATTTTCAGCCACAGTCAGGTGAGGAAATAAAGCATAGTTTTGAAACAAAAAACCGATGCGACGGTCTTTAGAAGGTACATTAATGCCGTGTGCTGAGTCAAATAAAACCTTGCCGTTGACTGCAATTTTACCGCTGCTGGGAGTTTCCAAACCAGCGATGCAGCGCAGAGTCATGCTTTTGCCGGAACCCGACGCGCCCAAAATTCCCAGCACTTCCGGGCCGATATCGAAGCCGACATCCAAGGCAAAGCTGGAGAGAGGTTTAAAAATGCTTAAACAAAGTCCGCTTTTCGGGTGTTGTTGGGATTTTGTGGTAAAACTAGACGCGACTTTAGGAATATTTGATTGCAATCTATAACTCGAATTCGGTTTGGGCGATCTCTTTTGTAAATCAGTCCAAAAATTAACAGCAGTTAGCACGCTCAAAGAAATACTCAGAATAATCAAAACCCAAATAGCAGCTTGCCTCATATCCCCAGCTTCCACAGCAAAATAAATTGCCATCGGGATAGTTTGAGTTTGTCCGGGAATATTCCCAGCTAACATCAAAGTCGCGCCGAATTCACCCAAAGCGCGGGCAAATGCGAGAATAGTTCCTGCTAAAATTCCCGGCCATGCTAGCGGCAACATAATGCGCCAAAAAACTTGCCACTCTGAGGCCCCCAAAGTGCGGGCTGCATTGAGAAGATTGGCATCAATTTGCTCAAAAGCTCCCAAAGCAGTTTTGTACATGAGGGGAAATGATACAACTGTGGCAGTAATGGCGGCGGCTTGCCAAGTGAAAATTATAGTTAAGTCGAATTGTAGCAAAAATTGCCCGATCGCCCCATTCCTCCCAAACAGCAGCAGCAGCAAAAATCCCACTACTGTCGGCGGCAAAACTAAGGGAGAAATGAAAATGCCTTCAATTAAAGCTTTACCTCTGATGCGAGTTGAAAGCATCCACCGGGCGGCGACTATTCCCAGAAAAAAGGTGATAAATGTCGCAATAGCGGAGGATTTTAGAGATATCCAGAGCGGAGAAATATCAAATTCCATCTATAAATACATCCGCGTTAATCAGCGCTTATCTGCTGCCATCAGCGGTAAAAAATCCCTAATTAATGAGTTATCGAACTATGCCAAATCCGTATTTCTGAAATACTATTGTAGCTCGATCGCCCCCCAAAAAGTCAACAAACGCTTTCGCAGCAGCCTGATTGCGGCTGTTTCTGATAACTGCCAGCGGATAAACAATGGGCGAATGCAAATTTTCCGCAGCCGTTAGCCGCACAGTTACTTTGTCTGAGGCTGTGGCGTCAGTCGCATAAACTATACCAGCATCTACGTTACCGCTTTCGACGAATGTCAGCACTTGGCGGACGTTATTTCCTCGCACTAATTTTGGCTGTATTTGCCGCCACAATCCAAGTTTATTTAGCATTTCCTGAGCATATTGGCCCGCAGGTACGCTTTTCGGTTCGCCGATCGCAATTTTCTTGATTCTGGCATCTGTCAACTGTTTGAAATCGCTCAAAGCAACGCCATTTTTAGGAGTAATCAAAACTAGACGATTTGTCAGCAAATTGCGGCGCGTGTCGTTAATTAGCAGGTTAGATTGCTGCAAAGCATCCATTGGGTTGGTGGCGGCGCTGAAAAATACATCTACCGGAGCGCCTTGCTGAATTTGCTGTTCTAGAGCGCCGGAAGCACCAAAATTATAAGTAATAGTAAAATTCGGATTACTGCTTTGATAAACAGTTTGGATTTCCCCTAAAGCTTTCGAGAGACTGATAGCAGCGGATACGTTTAAAGAGGTGCGCTGCTGCGTATCGACTGAGGAAAAGTTCTGAAATAAGTTCCAACTAATTAGCAGTGCTAGCATAACGGCGACTGCGAGAATTAAGTTGGGAATACGTCTACTTTTCAGGTTCACAGAAAATTGCTTTGAATCTTTTTACTCCTTACCAGACTCTGCCTGGTAAAGCAGATGCGGAGGGTGTACCTCGAATTGACCTCCACTCTTTGACGAGGCAGAGCCTCTGGAGATAGGTTCCCAGGCACAGCCAGGGAACCAGTTAATAATTAGTGCCGGAACGTTAATTTTAAATCTGCCTATGCTCGCCATTTGACGGAACAGCCTATTGCCTCTGTAGTTGAAGGCTCAACGGGTTGACTGTTGAGCAATTGGTCGATCGCACTTCGCAGATAAGAAACCTGCACCGCCGCCGAATCGTCAGCGTTGTCGTCAATTAAACCTTTATAGCGCAGTTTGCCGTCTTGGTCTAACAAAAAAACCTCCGGCGTTTTAGAAGCCCCAAAACTTTCAGCCACATCTTGAGCAACATCCCGGATGTAGGGGAAGTTGAGTTGATTGTTGGCAGCAAAAATTTTCATGTTCTCAAAACTGTCGTCGGGATACTGGTTTGCATCATTAGCATTAATCCCGATTAAAGTAACATCTCGATCTTGAAAATCTGCTTGAAGTTCTTTCATACGATTGAGATACAACTGCACGTAAGGGCAATGATTGCACATAAATATCACCGCGATTGCCCGAAATTTTTCTAAATATCGAGCTAAATGGTGAACTTCGTCGTCAACTCCCGGCAGTTCAAAATCGGGAGCGTAGCCGTTAATGGGAGTACCCGTTGTATCGATTAGTAAACTCATGTTTTCAGGAGGTGAAGAGCAGTATTTGCCAGCATGAAAGATGAAACTGTCAGCACGAATAAAATTGGCTGTTGTTTGGCTTTAGCTTAATTCTAGCCTTGCCAACAGCCTATTGTGATTCCTACTTCGCGGTTTATTCCTCGTCTGGCTTTAACCAACCTTGAGCCAGAGCTTGGTATCCAATAAGTTTGTATGCTAATTTGGCGGCGGTAAATTCTGAGACTACAGAATCTACAATAGGTGCTAATTCCATAATGTCACACCCGATTACTTCGTAGGACTCGAAGATGCCACGCAAAAATGCGGTGAGGGAATACCAATTTAACCCGCCCGGTTCGGGTGTTCCCACCCCTGGAATTAAAGTCGGATCGATGCCGTCTAAGTCGATCGTCAAAAATACTCGCTTAGTTGTTATGCTGGCAATTGCCCGATCGGCCCAATCCGGTTGAGTAGCGATTTCGCGAGCTCGAATCACGTTTAGCTGTTTTGCTTTAATCAAGTCTGCTTCTTCCTTGCAGATAGCGCGAATCCCGATTTGCAGTGTGGGCAAGCCCATATCGACAACACGCCGCATCACACAGGCATGGTTGTGAATCGAGCCTTCGTATTCGTGCCGCAAGTCGCCGTGGGCATCGATTTGCACGACTGTGAAAGGTTCATCCGGGTATGCTTGGCGATAACCTTCGACAACGCCGGCAGTGATGCTGTGTTCGCCTCCGAGGGAGATGACAAATTTATTTTCGGTAACTAGCTGGTAGACTGCTGCTTGGGTGACTTGCAGCATTTCTGAGGATGAAACTGGTTGCCTGTTGCGGGTATCGGCGATCGGATCTTTTGTATAAATTCCGACATCGTAGCAAACTTCGGAATCCAATTCTTCGTCGTAGCACTCGAGTTGATGAGAAGCTTCTAGAAGTTTAGCGGGCCCGTTTTCGCACCCCCGGCGGTAAGTGGTGGTAGCTTCGTAGGGAATTGGCAAGATTACTACTTTGGCGGTGTCGTAGTCGGGTACAATTTCTGACCCCAGAAACGGTACGACAGCAGTGGAAACGATCGTTGGCATAAGGGAAATTTTAATACAGCAAAGAAGTCAGCAGGTTTAATCGTGACATAATATCGGCTCTAACTGCAAAGTAGTCAGTTGGCAGTTGGCAGTTGGCAGTTGGCACTTGGCAGTTGGCACTTGGCAGTTGGCAGTTGGCAGTTGGCAGTTGGCAGTTGGCACTTGGCAGTTGGCACTTGGCAGTGTTGACAATGCCCTATGCCCCATGCCCTATGCCCCATGCCCTATGCCCCATGCCCTATGCCCCATGCCCTATGCCCAATCTAAAATCTAAAATCTAAAATCTAAAATCGTATGACATCTTCTACTCCCACTTCGTCAACTGCTGTTGCACCTCAAACTTGGCTGTGGAAAGGCTTTCCGATTTGCTACCAGGCTGCGGGTTCCCAGGGGCCTGCGGTGGTGTTTGTCCACGGTTTTGGTGCGTCTTGGGGCCACTGGCGCAAGAATTTGCCGGCGCTGGCTGCTGATTGTCGCTGTTATGCGATCGACCTCATCGGTTTTGGCGGTTCTGCTAAACCCGCGCCCAAGCTTGAGATTGACTATACTTTTGAAACTTGGGGACAACTAATTGCTGATTTTTGTCGGGAAGTTGCGGGCGGGCCGGCTTTTTTGGTGGGAAATTCGATCGGCTGTGTGGCAATTATGCAAGCTGCAGTGGATTTTCCCGATATTGCTGAGGGCGTAATTTTACTCAATTGTTCCCTACGCTTGCTGCACGATCGCAAACGTGCCGAATTGCCTTGGTATCGCAGTTTTGGAGCGCCAATTGCACAAAAAGTTTTAAATGTCAAGTGGATAAGTCAATTATTTTTTAAACAATTAGCAACGCCAAAAACAGTAAAAAAAGTGCTTTTGCAAGCTTATCACCGTCCTGAAGCTGTCAGCGACGAACTGGTAAATATGCTGCTGGAACCTGCTAAAGACAGGGGCGCCGTCGAAGTATTTGTGGCCTTTATCAGTTATTCTCAAGGGCCGCTACCGGAGGATTTGTTGCCGCGTTTAAGCTGTCCGGCTTTGATTTTGTGGGGTACGGACGACCCTTGGGAGCCGATCGCATTGGGACGAGAATTGGCAAAGTTTCCGGCTGTTGAAAAGTTTATTCCTCTGGAGGGAGTGGGCCATTGTCCCCAGGATGAAGCGCCGGAATTGGTCAATCCTATTTTACTCGATTGGATTAAAGAGCGATCGGTAATTGCAGAAAATTAGTGCATTTGCTCCTTTGGTGCGGGAAGAATTGGTTTGATTGAAGCGCCCAGGCGCGAAGAACACGAAGGAAGAAGTAGGAAGAAGAAATTAGGATACGGCAGTGCCGTGTCCTCAGTATTATAAGGAGTGCAGCCGGAAGTGATATTACACCCCACATTCGGCACCCCCAACTGGCACATACTAGGAAGAGTATTAGATAAATTATAAAAGCCGAACTTACCGAAATATTCACAACCCTTGCCCTGTCAGTGGCTCAAAAATTCCCGATAAATACCGACACATCTCACCTAGACTCAAGCTCATTTTACTCTACGCTGGACATTCCCAATTGTACAATTTATTCATACCGTTTGTATTCAAAGAATTCAATAAGTTTTTAATTTGATATCTGAACGGTTTGCGATAGTAATTTTATTGGCATTCACCTGTAGGCTTGATTATTTCTTGTTGTGAATTAAGTCTAAAATTGATTGGAAAAACTTATTGACATTTAAGTAATGTAGATACAGAAGTGATGCCTCATGGTCATAATGCTGGCGACATATGCTGGGAAGTAATAGTTAGTAATGGTTAGATTTTTGACTTTTTATGGCTGAAGAAGATTTAATTCATGAGCTCATGGCAATTTTTAGGAATTCCTAACTGGGTGATGCGAGCGTTGCACAGATTTTCGGGTGTTTTTACTCACTATTATCTGGGATGATTCACTTTTACCTCCTCAATCCGCGTATGTGCCAGTTGGGGGTGCCGAATGTGGGTTATAAAAACACTTCTTCTCGTTCCTTCCTTCTGCCTCATGCCTCCAAACTCCAATTTCTAGCTTCGCGGCTTTCATTGAGATGCTCCCGAAGGCTTCTATCCGTCTCTTACTTCATTACCTAAAGTAGGGGAATATCCCCCTGCCTGATCGATTTTGATATAGTCGTGCAACCCTTAAAACTTATTGAACTCGCCTTCAGTTAAAATTAACTAAGAAATACCCATAGCTGTTTTAGACATCGTAATTAAATTAGTAGCCAAAATTTTCTGGTGAATTGGAATATCAATAATAAAGATTGCCCCCTGATTAGGAGCTGAAATACAATTGAGCTTGCCCCCGTGTTTATCCACTACAATCTGATGGGAAATGGACAGCCCAATACCAGTACCCTTCCCGATAGGCTTAGTAGTAAAAAATGGCTCAAATAGGTGTTGGCTAATTTCTTCTGTCATCCCCGGCCCGTTATCCGTAAAATGAATTAACACTCGATTAGATTCCGTGACCTCAGTGCGAATAAAAATCTGAGAAGGATTAGCTTTCATTTCACTTAAGGATCGCGTCGTATTATAATCATCTATGGCATCAATCGCATTAGCAACAAGATTCATAAACACCTGGTTAAGCTGACCCGCATAACACTCTACCAGAGGCAGATTGCCGAATTCTTTGACCACCTCAATTGCAGGTCGATCGCCCCTTCCTTTAACACGGTTGTGCAAAATTAACAGAGTGCTATCAATACCCTGGTGAATATCCACCGGTTTCATTTCAGATTCATCCAATCGCGAGAAGATTCGCAGCGACTGAACAATTTCGCGAATCCGGTCAACACCTACCTTCATTGAACTCAGCAATTTAGGTAAGTCTTCAACCAAGAAACCTAATTCTATTTCCTCTATTTTCTGTTCAACTTTTGGTCCTGCATCCGGAAATTCTTGGTGATAAAGATTGACGAGATCAATCAAATTTTGGGTATAATCATCGGCATAAGAAAGATTCCCAAAAATAAAATTAACGGGATTATTTATTTCATGGGCTACACCTGCAACAAGCTGACCTAGACAAGACATTTTTTCACTCTGCACAAGTTTAGTCTGCGTGATTTGCAATTCTCTAAAAGCCTTTTCTAAACATTGAGTTTGGGTTCGCAATAAAGCTTCCGATTGTTGCAATCCTGCCTCTGCTTGCAGACGCTCTTGAATCTCCTGTTGAAGCAATTGATTGGATTGGAAAAGTTCAGCCGTCCTTTCCTCAACTCGCCTTTCCAACTCCGATGCCAGCTTCAAGAGCAAAGATTCCGCTTTAACACGCTGTTCGATTTCTGCTTGCAAGCACACATTTTGCTCTAAGAGTTTCTTCGACAAATTGCGGAGCTTCATGTGGACATTAACACGAGCCAAAACCTCTTCATGCTGAAGAGGCTTAGTGATATAATCGACCGCACCCAGACTCAAACCTTTAACCTTATCCACCGTATCAGCAAGAGCCGTCATAAAAATCACGGGAATGTCTCTCGTTAATTCATTAGCTTTCAAACGGCGACAAGTTTCAAACCCATCTATTCCTGGCATAAGCACATCCAACAGGATCAGATCGGGCGCAGCATATGCGACCTTCTGGAGAGCACTTTGACCATCCCTAGCTACCAATACTTTAAAGCCAAAATCAGCCAAAAAATCGAACAGGACACCTAAATTAGTCGGGGTGTCATCTACGATTAAAATGGTGCTTTGTTCGGCAATTTCACTACTCATTGGTTGTCGTCCTATATTGTTTAATAAACTCTAGGATTTGTTGTTCTTCAAATCCTTTCGCTAACTGGCGCAGATGGGTAGCAAAGGGAACCCATTGCTCATTGAGTTGTTCTAGTTTTGCAGCTCGCTCCGCAATCCCTCGGAGATCGCCCATCATCGCTAGATCGAATAGAACGGCGATTTCCTCATCGGGGGGAGCTACAATTTCAGAACTTAGAGATTTTTTTTCTCCTTCTGCTTTCCTAATCTTTTCCAGATTTTCTTCATAAATCCATTCTAACCCTAAATGAGTACGTAATTTTTCTAAAAGCTCCTCTATCCGTATCGGTTTGGGAATAAAATCATTACAACCTACCTCGACACTTTGTTGTCGATCGAAATCAAAAACGCTGGCCGAAGTAGCAATCACCACTAAATTAGTCTGATCTGATGATTTGCGAATCCGGCGCGTTGCTTCTAAGCCGCTCATTACTGGCATCATCAAGTCCATCAAAATACAGTCGGGATTATACTCCACCACCTTGTTTAAACAGTCCTGACCCTCCGTTGCTTCCAGAATTTCAAATCCTAACGGCTGAAGCATTCCCGCTATGATCGAGCGATTCTGCCACTTGTCGTCAGCTATGAGAATTTTTAGCTTTCGGCCTTTGAAACCAACGATTGTGTGGGCATTGGCTTTGGCTGCATTAGTCGCCCATTCCGATACCTCTGGCAAATCTAAATCGAACCAGAAAATGCTCCCTTGTCCTAATGTACTCTTCACCTTTATTTCACCGCCCATCATCTGGACTAATTGGCGACTAATTGCGAGTCCCAACCCGGTTCCTTCAACCTTCAGGTTGGCTTCTCCTACTTGGTGAAAAGGCAAAAATATGTCTTGCAATTGCTCTGATGCCATACCCACTCCAGTATCTTCCACTTGAAACCGGATTTTGCCATCCTGATATCCTACTTTGAATGCCACGCCACCTTTTTCGGTAAACTTAATCGCATTGCCGAGTAAATTGATTAAAACTTGACGCAAGCGTTTTTCATCACCTTGGACGGCAATAGGTAGTTGGGTAATGGGCTCGTAAATCAGGGAGATTCCCTTTTGTTCTGCCCGAATATTGCAAATTTCAGCCAGACCTTCCAAAAATTGTGAGAAATGGAAATTACTCAAGTGGATTTCCATTTTTCGGGCTTCGATTTTGGAGAGATCTAAAATATCGTTAATTAGGGTTAAGAGGTGTTCGCCACACTGACTAATCACGTTCAGACCATCTTTTTGCTGGTCAGCCAAGTTTTTTTGTCGTTTGAGGATTTGGGTGTAACCCAAAATGCCATTAAGTGGCGTTCGGAGCTCGTGGCTCATATTAGCAAGAAACTCACTCTTGGCAGAGTTGGCGGCCTTCGCTAATTCTTCTGCTTTTTGTAAATCGATATTTTTTTCTTGTAACTGTTGCGTTCTTTCTGCCACCTTCGCTTCTAAAGTAGCATTTGCTCCTTCCAAATCGTTATAAAGACGGGCATTTTCAATTGAAATAGCTGCTTGAGAAGATAAAAGTTGTAAAACTTCTAAACGATCTGGAGTAAAAGCACCAGTTGTGAGATTATTTTCTAAGTAAAGAATGCCAGTAAGTTTTCCTTGATGGACTATGGGAGTACATAATACTGACTTGGGTTTTTGGTTGACGATATAAGTATCCGCCGTGAAGGTTCCTTCACAACTCGCATCGTTTAATACCACATTTTCCTGAGTTCTGGCAACATAGTTAATCAAAGATATGGGTAGTTGCTTAGTGTTTTCCACTGGTATTCTTTGCAGCACTTCTACATCGCCATCTACAGTGCCATAAGCTTCAATGAGTAGATTTCCAGCTTTGTCTAAAATGAAAATGCCACTTTGAGCACCCGCATTCTCGATCGCTATTTTCATCAATTTCGCTAACAAATTAGTCAACACAATTTCGCCAGAGAGAGCTTGAGAGGCTTTGATGACAGTCGCTAAATCTAGTGCGCCACTCGCTGCACTCGTCGAGCTAGTGATCATCGTGACCGGGCTACCTTGACTTTCTGGCTTGGCTATCCGGGAAAGTATTTGAGGATATCTGGCTTCTAAATCTTTGACTATAGCTTTCGCTCCCCAGCGACTATATCCGTAGCGAGCATCGGTTAAATAAATCCGAGCAATTTTATATTTAGAACGGGAAAAATAAAAGTCTCCTGCTAATTCGTTGGCTAATGCTTCTTCTTGGATATATCCCTGTTCTTTGGCTCCTGCTATGGCGCGATCGTAATAATCGCTGGCTTCTAAAGGTTGTCCCAAAATCCGCGCTTTTTCTGCTTCTACTAACTCATACTTGTGCTGAAAATTGCACGGCGCATGGAACGCCCAAGTCTTCATTCTTCCTTGGTTAGCTGCTACTACACTTAGATATTTTTCTTTATCTTTTTGCGAGGCTTTTGGATAAAGTGCTAGGAGGGAAAGAGAATGGTAAAAGTTGTCGATACTCATGTGGATTAATCCGGCACCCATGCTGGCATATTTTAATGCTAAATGAGCAATTACCACTGTTTGATCAAACTCTTTAAATAAATAAGATAGCATCATTTTACCGGCATAATAGGCATAGAGCAAAGTCCCATTATTAGAAGCTATAATTCCCGGCAGTAGTTCTTCTTCATTAAAGCTTGCGCCTAGTAAATGGTATTTGTCTGAGTTTTTGTCCAGTAAATTGTCAACTATTTGCTGGTGAACTTTCACAAACAAAGTATCATATTCTTGTTTGAGCTGAATGGTCATACAAACATACTTTGCCTGTTCTAGCTCAATTTTTTGTAGCTCTCCCCCGCTAAAAAGTAAGTGATTGCAATAATTTGCTATACTGTGACAAGCATATTCTATATCTCCCGTTTCTATACCACTTTGAATTGCATCAACCAAAGATTCTAGGGTGGCATTAAGCGGATCTTTCCAAAACCTTGCTAGACAATTAAATATACAAACTATTTTTGATTTAAGGGTAATAGCGTTAAATTTTTCTAGTAAATAAATAGCTAAGTTGCCAAATCGATATCCAGAATCTATGTCTCCTAATCCTCCACAGAGTAGCACTCCATACCAAACATAAGCAAAAGCCGATTCAGGCGAATTCCCATACTTAATAGACAAGGCTATTTTTGTATAAAGAATTCGCGGAAACATCGCCGGATTTACAATAAAAGCTGGTGTTATAATAAGATTTAATATTCGCATAGCCGCGACTTTATCGGGAGCTGTCATTGTCGGCAAGTTTGCTAAATCATCAACTATCAGTTCTTGAGGTGGTTCTGGCTCTAAGCTAATCCCGAACATTTCCAGAACGACGAGTCCATTATCTATAGCTGATATTCTCCGATTTTGAGACATCTCTAATTGAATTATAAGTTCGTAGACCTTGCCTCTTTCCAAAAGAGTTTTCGATTGTTTCAGTGTCGTCTTAGATAAGTGTTCCGCTCGCTCATAATTAGTGTTTATATATTCAGTTTCTGCTGCTTCCAGATGGAGGTTAAACGTCAGATTATATTGACTCTCCCAGCTATTCTCCGGGAGTAGTCCTAAACCTACATTCAAATATTTGACAGCCGACTCATAAGCTGTGGCAGTTTTGGCTTTCTGTCCCGCGATCAGATTGAGTTCTGCCAACTCATATCTTTCCAACTCCAAAGTAATTAAATCCGTTCCATAATTTAGTTGGTTAACCAGCGCAAAGATATTTTCTTTTCGTTCTTCAGGGGTTGTGGAATTCAGCAGTAGCTGACCAATTTTTCGGTGAGTTTCTTTTTTCTGCTCGTCGGGTATCAGAGAATAAGATGCCTGTTGCACTCGGTCATGCAAAAACTTGTAGGTGACATTAAACTGATCCGTTGAGTCTTCTGTAGATATTTCCGAGTCAAATAGCAGGGGGATTTTGTAGGAATTATTTAGTGGTATAACGAAACCAGCTTGTAGCGCTTCCCATAAATCCCTTGCCGTCTCTGACTGAGATTTTTTATTAGCAATTGCCACAACTTCTAAACTAAATTTATCTCCTATACAAGCAGCTAATTTTAAGACATTCTGCGTCGGGGACGATAGCTTTTGAATTTGGCTGACCATCAATTCGACAACATTATCGCTGATATCAATGCTTTGAAGCAGTTGGATATCCCACTGCCAACAAACTTGATTGAAATCAAAGGATAGGAGTTTGTCTTGATAAAGAGACTTGAGCAGTTGAGTTAAGAAGAAGGGATTCCCCTGGGTTTTCTGAAAAACTAACTCAGCCAGGGTCAAAACTTGGGAAATTTGACTGCGAAGGGTTTCACTCACTAATTGGTTGACATGAGATATATCCAAAGGTTGGAGGATAATATTATTTACTATCGCCCTGGTATTTTGAATTTGCTCTAAAGTATAAATTAAGGGATGAGTGGCACTGACTTCATTATCCCGATAAGCCCCAATTAATAGCAGATATTTACTATCTGGATCGGTCATAATTAGCTGGATAAGCTTGAGGGAAGCCGAATCTGCCCACTGCAAGTCATCCAAAAATATAACTAGGGGGTGTTCGGCTTTACTAAACACCTGTATAAATTTTTGAAACACTCGATTAAATCGGTTTTGAGATTCAGTGGGTCCCAAAGTCGGAACCGCAGGCTGTGGATCAATAATCTTTTCTACTTCGGGAATAACCTCAATAATAATTTGCCCATTGGTACCAAGTGTTTCGAGAATTTTAGCTTTCCAAATTGCTATTTTATCCGAATTTTCAGTCAGCAGTTGCCGCATCAATCCTTGAAATGCTTGAATTAAAGAAGCATAAGGAATATTCCGCTTAAATTGGTCAAATTTACCCGAAATAAAATACCCTCGTGCTCCGACTATAGGTTTATCAACTTCGTTAACTAAGGAAGATTTGCCGATACCTGAATAACCGGAAACTAACATCATTTCCGTTGTACCATTACTGACGCGAGCGAAGGCTTCTAGCAAACTAGCAACTTCTATTTCCCGTCCATAGAGTTTTTGCGGAATCAGAAACTGGCTGTAGGAATCTAGTTGACCTATAATAAAGTGGGAAATCTCTCCAGAAGAAAGCATCTGCTGGCAGGTTTCCAAGTCAATTTTTATTCCGAAAGCACTTTGATATCTATCTTCAGCAGTTTTAGATAATAATTTCATTACAATTTCAGAAACTGCATCCGGGATTTCTGGATTCAGCTTTTTAGGTGCTATTGGTGCTTTAGCTATATGGCAATGAACGAATTCCAGGGGGTCTTTTGCGGAAAAAGGTAGCTTACCCGTCAGCATTTCATAAAATGTAATACCGAGAGAGTAAAAGTCGGTGCGGTAGTCAACTGAGCGGTTCATTCTGCCAGTTTGTTCCGGCGACATATAAGCAAGAGTTCCTTCTAATACGTTGGGATTGGTGACGGTTGGATTTTCTCGCTCTAAGAGAGAAGCAATGCTAAAATCAATGATTTTTACTTCGTTTGTATCTGGGTTAATTAATATATTTTGGGGTTTAATGTCTTTATGGATAACATTACTCTGATGGATGTCTCCAAGAGTTGTTGCCAACTGAATTCCGATTTTTATAAATGCGTCTATCGCCAAGGATTGATTGTTAAGAAAATCTTTTAAAGATTGACCGCTAAAATTTTCTACTATCAGTGCTAAACTGTTATGATAGTTTTCTAAGGCTATGGGCTTAACTATTCCTTCACTGTCTAAATGTCTGAGGATTTTATGTTCGTGTCTTAAGCGGGAAATTTCTTCGATTGTCGGATACTCAGCTTTGAAGGTTTTGATAATTGCTGAGGTTCCATCAATATCTTTGGTGCCGCGATAAATAATAGTATTGACACTTTCGTAAATGGCTTCACTGAGGTTGTAACCGAAAATAGTAATACTCATGTCCGTAATTTCACTAATAAAAAATTGAACTGCAGGCGGTATTTTAGTAAAGATACTGATATTTATGACAGAACCGAATTAAAAAAACTATTTTCTATGCACTTTAAAAAAGTATAATCTAAGCTTTTTGAATAATATTTAAATTTTAACAAATCTCAATATGCTTGTTTGGTACTTAATATATATGCGAAAATCTTTAAACTTTATTAAGTATTTAAGTAAACTCATGAAAAAATTAACGACAAAACTGCTGAATCTACCGGGTGTGATAGTAGAGGATAGCTGGGACACTGAAGAGAGGATTATTTTATCGGTTAGAGTAATAAAAAGAAAAGTAGTTAGCTCAGTATGTAGTGCAACCAATTATTGTCTTTATCAAAATAAGGTAGTCTTGCATGGTCAGCACTACCTTATTTTAACAGGAAGAAATGGCTGTACTTGCTTGGAATTACCGCTTTTTGTTATTTTGGTTAAAACTCAACTAACTTTTTATGAAATCAACTACTAGGGCGCTGAAAGAATGGGATGTAGCAGTTAATGCTTTGGAACAAGGTCAAACGATTGTGCTGTTGCGGAAGGGGGGAATTCGCGAGCAAGCAGGACAGTTTAATGTCACTGACAAACAGGTTTTGCTGTATCCAACTTTTGAACACCAACAGCCGGGTTTATTAAAGCCGGAGTTTGCACATCAAGTCAAGACTGTCGAATCTGGTTGGCATCCTGAAGTTATTAGAATTGGCAGTTGGGCGGAGATTACTGATGTTTTTTTGGTAGCTTGGGAACCGGCAATTACTGCGCTATTTCCTTACCATATTTGGAATGAAAGTTTTGTCAGCGATCGCCTAAAATGGAAACAAGCTCAGCCAATTTATATTTTATTGCTGCGGGCTTATCGCCTTGCAGAAAGCCGCGAAATTCCATACCTTCCTGAATACGGCGGTTGCCGTTCTTGGATCGATTTAGCCGATGCTATTTCGATCGAGGGAAGCCAAGCTGTTTTGAGCGATCGCGAGTACATGGAACGCTCCAATGAAATCCGCAATCTGATAGCAAATCCTGCGAATGCTTCGGGTTCGCAGATAGTGACAACGCTGACGGAAGGTAGCCAGGATTCTAGTCCTCATTAATAGTTTTTAATGTACTTTTCGAGAGGCGCGCTTCTACCAAACCCAGCCCAAAATCCGCAGCTAAGGCCATTAAAGCCGCCGGAATTGCCCCAGCCAAAAGTAACTGATTGTTGACGGTAGCAACGCCACGAAAAATAAACACCCCCAAGCCACCCGCGCCAATTGCAGCGGCGATTGTAGCGAGTCCGATCGCAATTACAGCAGCAACTCGCACGCCCGCCAGAATCACGCCCAGCGCCAGGGGAATTTCCACTTGCCATAACAGTTGCATATCAGTCATCCCCATGCCTCTTCCTGCTTCCGTAATCGCTGGATCGACGCCGACAATACCAGTATAAGTATTGCGGATAATGGGCAATAAAGAATACAGAGTGAGGGCGATAATTGCCGTGCGATCGCCTATTCCACCCACTACTGGTACCGGGATTAGCAAGCCAAACAAAGCTAAACTGGGAATTGTTTGCATAATATTAGCAAATCCCAAAATGGACTTTTTCAATTTGGGTTTTCTCGTGGCTAAAATCCCCAGAGGAATCCCCACAATAATAGCGATAAAAATTGCAACAGTTACTAAATATAAGTGTTCACTTGCGTGCTTAATTATCTCAGCGCCATAGCGGTTGATAAAAATTATCATTGGGTAATTGGTTATTGCTGATTGCTGTTAACGTTATAAATCATTTTCTATTTCAGGACTTGGTGCACCAGGATAGAAGTGAAAGTCCAGAATTTCCTCTAAGCTGTAAAGGCAATTTTGAGGAAATGTTTTGAGAGGTAAATCGGTTTCTCCTACTGCCAAATCTCTACCGTTTTGATAAGCTTCTTGGAAAGCTTCTTGCAAGTAAGGTTTCAGACTGGGGTTATCTTGTATCAGTCTCTGAGTGTCCCGCCGCTGCACTCGAATTGTAGACAGCCAGCTACGACTCCGCTGCTGGGGCTGATATTGCCACTTCAGCAAATGTCCCAGCAAAATGCTCAAACGATTTCTAAGTTCTTGACGTTCCTGTTTGCCCAAAGATTCAATCTCCTCAATTAAATTTGGCAAGTCAAGTTGACTCCACTGACACTTGCGAAGTAACTTGGCTTGTTCTTGTGTCCAAGCATAGAAGTCTGTCTCGTAAAGACTGTGCATCGTTTGATTATCAGCTTAGTTACTAAAACTATATTATCAAATTTTTGCTAAATCATTCAAATTTAGCTACTTGCAAACATTCAAGAAATGCCCCAGCTTCTGGATGCTGAGATTTGAGAAAATCATCGGGCGGTCCCAATTCAACTAACCGTCCGTCTTGCATCAAACCAATTCTAGAAGCTAACAAAAAAGCTTCTTGAATGCCGTGAGTCACAAAAATCACAGTTTTGCCGAGTTGCTGCTGCAATTGACCGAATTCCCGCTGTAATTCCAGACGAGTAATCGGGTCTAAAGCACCAAACGGTTCATCCATTAACAATATCGGAGGGTCAGCGGCCAGTGCTCTGGCGACGCCTACCCGCTGCCGCTGTCCGCCAGATAACTGATGGGGATAGCGTTTGGCGAAGTGCTGGGGGTCTAGGTTGACTAATTCTAACAGTTGGCGGACGCGAGATTGAATACGATCGCCCTCCCAACCTTCCAATTTCGGCACTAAACCGACGTTTTGCTCGACGGTAAAATGGGGAAACAAACCAATTTCTTGAATCACATAACCAATGTTTCGGCGCAGTTGAATTGGGTTCCACTGAGTTGTCGGTTTTCCCATGACAAGAACTTCGCCGCTGCTTGGCGTTAGTAAATTGTTAATCAATTTCATGGTAGTAGTTTTGCCACTCCCGCTGCGTCCCAGCAATACTAAAACTTCACCTTGCAGCACTTTGAAATTGAGTTTTTCTACTAAATGCCTGCGGTTAAGGCGATATGTCACGTCGAGGCATTCGACAGCAACTTCATTATTAAGAGGCATGATTAGTTCCGGTGATTTGGGTTTTCAGGAATTTTAGAACTTACAGACAAGGGGCTATAAACCCGGTTTTTTTCTTAGATAATTTGCTGCTTAACCCAAGATTTGTCAGAGAAACCGGGTTTATGAGCGTAAGTCCTAAAATTCAAATCAGCGAGCATCGGGGGACAATTCCCAATTTTAAAATCTAAAATCTAAAATCGACTTGATTTTGCCATTCTAGCAGTAATGCTCGACACTGGAGGCAAGTTAATTTTTTAAGCAAGTCGCGAATTCCGTCTGGGGTGACAGGATATTCAGCACCGATCAGTTCGGGGTTTACTATTGCTGTCGGATGCAATTCTGCAACAAAACCGTAGAGTTTTTGATTGGAGAATGAACTGTTTATTGCCCAGCCGACGGTGTTGATCGGTTCGATGCGGGCGATCGCACTTTCTGTCACGCCTAGTTCCCTCTGAATTATAGGTGGAACTGCTTCTGCTGGCGTCGCTTCGGCTGGTACGCGACCGCCGGGAAAATCCAGGGTTGCGGATGCCACGCCGGGGCGATACATCGGTGAGGGAAACACAAATTTTTCAGCTTTAATTGTCAAGATTACAACTGAATCTGCTCTTTCTACTCGCCAATATTCTACTGTTTTTCCTTCGGTTGTTTCGAGATGTTCGGCGATTAGTTTTACCCAATGAGACTTGATTTCTACAAAGCGATCTAGAGTTTTCCACTGGGATTTGGCAGTTGGGTTCATGTGGGAATTTTTGAAATAAATCATATCAATTCCGGTTGCACCGGAATGATGTTGACTGTTGACTGTTGACTGTTGACTGTGAATCGAACAACTGAAAATTGCGCCGAGATAGGTGGCGACTTGTAACAATCCTTCATGAATTGCCCTCTAATTTATCATTCCGATGCAGCCGGAAACGATATCAGGTGTTGTTTGTTATGGTAGGCGATCGTTGCCGAACCCAACAATAAAAGATCGACCTTTTCAGCTTTGAGCCCGTTTTTTCCTCTCGATTGTAAATTTTTGCTACAACGTTACACATTCGCCTATATAATTCGGTAACATAGACTACATAATCAAAATTTATCTGCGCCTTCGCTCTGGGTTGTTTCAACCGCGCCCTGGTGCAGACTCTTAGCTAGACAGGAGTAGTTATGCAACTGCAAACAGATATTCGTACTTGGCAATCCCAACCAACCCCCGGAAGCTTCGCTAGTGTCCGCGACTGGGAAAGATTTGGCTGCGCCGTACCTGCACCAAAATTGACTCCTTCTATGTGGGTTAAATTGTTCAATCCGCCAACCGCATTCAGCTTTGACGAAGCGTGGCTGTTGTGTGAATGTTCGGAAGAACAGTGGCTAGCTTGGATTCCTGATTATGGCGAAATTTTACTGAGTACACATGAATTTTGCGCTACTAAATCGTGAATTACGCAGACAAACTTTCATAAACCAGGTGTTAAAATCCATATTCTTAGGGTTTCACGGGATTTTTGGGAAAAAAGCTGGTTTCTGCGTAATTATCTCGTTTGCAGTGAGGAATGCAAGTCCTTAAACTTTGATAAAGACTTGCATTCCTCACTACAAACCTCTTATATGATGTCGTTTCAGCCGATCATAGAAGTCCTAATAGATATTAATTGCAATTTCGCCAACAAAAAGAGCAATAGGTTTTCTATTGCTCTTTTTGTTCAAAAACACTCTCTAGTTTTTATCTTTAAGATAGCGGAAGTTATATCAACTGGCTTCGATTGACCCCAATATCGCTGCGGTGACGGGTTTACTGTATCGATGCTTGCATGGGAGATATTGGTGAACCCGCCCTTACAGCAATTACGGTCAATTTAGCCGCCGTGATATTGCTGGCTTATTTGCAAACTGCACGGTTATTTGCGTTTCTGACAATCGTGCCTACTCTACCATTAATCTGAATCGGGTTCTTAGTGCTGGCTCGAATCAAGAGTGGTTGTTTGGCCAGACATTCTCTGATTGATGTTGCCCAGGCGGTGAGAGCTCCGGTGTATTCTGTACGACCCGCTGGGGCACGAAACTGATCGGTAATTAGGAAATCCGAGGTGATGCTAGTGTCAGTACCAACATTGGTAATAATGGGAAAGTCAAAGGCTCTGGGCAAGGTTCTGTCCTGGATTCTGCCCGGTACCAACTGGTAATTCTTAGAGCCACCCTTGTAGTCAATACCTGCTTGAGGGCTTGTAGGAGGGCTTGTTTGAGCCAAGGCGGAAACAGGCAAGCTTGCTACCAAAACGGTGCAGCAACTCCAAAATAATTTCGATTTCATCTGATTCATCTCCTCAACTTTATGACGATTAGCACTAATTTAGGTATGCTCAAAAGACACTAGCTTTTATTGAGAAAGCGCCTGATGATATTGAGCTTTTGAGTTTGAGTTCAACTTACCTAATTTATTACCAAACATCTTCAAAAATGTTAAAACTGGTTGGCATGACAAACTGTAAAAGAGTTTCAGTTGAGTTAGACATTTACACATCTGAAGTTGTTACAGCATTGGGGAGTCGGTTTTACCAGAATGATTCATTTTTGAGCGATGTCATTGGAACTTTATCAAATTTTGTCTCAGATATCAAGTTTTGCCGATCGCGTATCACGTTTTAACACTGGTTTGTGGCTCGATCGAGCTTTGAGTGTGGCGCGCTATACCAGGGCGAGAAAGATGCTAGAGTGCACCAATGGCCGTTTGAGTATTTTCAGGCGACAATAGACAGAGAAGGGGCTTGAAAATAGGTGATTTTAGTGGAAGACAGTAAATTTATCGACGTATCGGACATTATGGGTGTTCCCGCGGCTCCGGCGGGTTACAAATCGGGCTTTGTGGGTATTGTCGGACGCCCGAATGTCGGAAAATCAACGCTGATGAATCAGTTGGTGGGGCAGAAAATTGCGATTACTTCGCCGGTGTCTCAGACGACACGTAACAGGCTGCGGGGCATCCTAACGACACCGGAAGCACAAATTATTTTTGTAGATACTCCCGGAATTCACAAGCCGCACCACCAATTGGGCAAGGTTTTGGTGCAGAATGCCCGCACAGCGATTCAGTCGGTGGATGTGGTGCTGTTTGTGGTGGATGGTTCCGTGGAATCGGGAGGGGGCGATCGATATATTATCGAAATTCTCAGCAATTGCAAAGTTCCGGTGATTTTGGGGATGAATAAGTTGGACGAACAACCGGAGGATTCCGTGTTGATCGATCGAACTTACGAGCAAATTGTCAATCCTGAGTGGCCAGTGGTGAAATTTTCCGCTCTCACGGGCGAGGGTGTCGAGCCGCTGCAACAATTGTTAATCGAACATTTGGAGGCTGGGCCTTACTATTATCCGCCAGATTTGGTGACTGACCAGCCGGAACGCTTTATTATGGGCGAATTGATTCGGGAACAGATTTTGCTGCTGACGCGGGAAGAAGTGCCGCATTCCGTAGCAATTGCGATCGACATAGTTCAAGAAGAAGCAAAAATAACTCGCATTCTGGCGACAATTCACGTCGAACGGGATTCCCAAAAAGGCATTTTAATCGGTAAAAGCGGCAGTATGCTCAAGTCGATCGGCAGTGCGGCCCGCGAACAGATTCAAAAGTTAATTGAAGGCAAAGTATATTTGGAGTTATTTGTCAAGGTACAGCCGAAGTGGCGGCAGTCCCGCACTCGTTTGGCGGAATTGGGCTATCGGGTGGAAGAGTGAAACTTTGGCAGTTGGCAGTTGGGGTTCTTCCGTTCTTTAGACCTCTTGCAAAAAATCCTTTTCATCAATTGATGGGACGGAGAGCCCGTCCTAATTATTTTTGCAAGAGGTTTTTTGAATCAAGAATCGAGCACGAATTTCGCTCATAGAGAGTTTCATCGGGTACCGAGAGTCGGTACAAACCCCCGCTTAACAACTAGAACGCCTTTCCAATAACAGTACAGTAAACTGAGAGCAGCCCCATTCGCCCCAGTTGACCTATGCCACGTTGGTTCAATACTGCTGGCCCATGCCAAGAAGACATTCATTACGCACTGTCGCCCACGGTACGCTTACCAAACTTAGAACGGTTAATCGCTCAACGCAACTATTTCGTCATCCATGCACCCCGGCAAGTGGGAAAAACCACTGCTATGCTAGCGTTAGCTAAACAACTCACCGAAAGCGGACAATACACCGCCGTGATGCTGTCGGTAGAAGTCGGCGCACCCTTCAGTCAAGACATTGCTGGTGCAGAAGAGGCTATTTTGGGGGCTTGGCGACGGGCGATTTCGATTCGACTTCCCCCAGAATTGCAGCCGCCTGCTTGGCCCTCGTCGGAACCGGGACAGCAAATCGGCCATGTACTCAGCCTGTGGGCACAATCTTCTCCTCGTCCTTTGGTCATTTTCATCGATGAAATTGACGCATTGCAAGACCAAGCGTTGATTTCTATTCTGCGACAACTGCGCGATGGTTATCCCAATCGCCCGAAAGCGTTTCCGCAATCGGTGGGTTTAATTGGTTTGCGGGATGTTCGCGATTACAAAGTGGCTGCGGGGGGAAGCGATCGACTCAATACATCCAGTCCGTTTAATATTAAAGTGCGATCGATTACTCTGAGAGATTTTAATGCAGAAGAAGTCGCCGAACTCTACGCGCAACATACCCAAGATACCGGACAAGTTTTTACACCTGAAGCCGTAGCCTTAGCTTTTGAACTGACTCAGGGACAACCTTGGTTAGTGAATGCTTTAGCTAAAGAAATCGTAGAAGAATTAGTTACAGATGAATCTATAAAAATAACATCAGAACATATTTGGGCAGCCAAAGAAATTTTAATCAAACGACAAGATACGCATTTAGATAGCTTGGCAGAACGACTGCGAGAAAACCGAGTTAAAGCCATTATTGAGCCGATGCTAGCCGGACGAGAATTGCCAGAATCTTCTAGTGACGATCGCCAATATCTCGTAGATTTGGGCTTGCTCAAACGAGATCCAGCCGGGGGTTTAGTCATCGCCAATCCGATTTATCGAGAAGTGTTGCCGCGAGTTTTGGCGCAAGGGCCGCAAGATAGTTTACCGATTATCAGTCCGAGTTGGTTGAACGATCGCGGCGAACTGATAACCGAGGCACTTCTGCAAGCGTTTCTCGCCTTTTGGCTACAGCATGGCGAACCGTTACTCAAAAGTGCGTCTTATCCCGAAATTGCACCGCATTTAGTGTTGATGGCGTTTCTGCATCGCGTGATTAATGGTGGGGGAACATTGGAGCGGGAATATGCGATCGGACGCGACAGAATGGATTTATGTTTGCGTTATGGTGAGGTAACATTGGGAATTGAACTGAAGGTTTGGCGAACTCGGAAAGTCGTTAGCGCAGCGACTCCGCAGGAGTATCCGTTGAGTAAAGGGTTGGAACAGTTAGATGGATATTTGGCTCGATTGGGACAAGATGAAGGGTGGTTGGTGATATTCGATCGCAGAGATAATGCACCGGAGTTAGAAGAACGACTGAAAACTGAAATTCAGACTACCCCGATGGGTCGGTTAATTACAGTGATTCGTGCGTGAAGAAGTTGTGATGAATGTTTCGATTTTCAGTGCGACGGCTTAAGTGATTGAGTCGAATCGTGCGGCGAACTCGATCGAGGAAAGGAGATGCGATGGCTAGCAAGAACGGGTTGACCTACATCATCAAGCTGCGGTATTATTCGATTATATCCAGTATTGTACCGCAACTGCGATACAATTATAAGTTAGGCAACTTCATCTCTTAAACCCATCGCAGTCAAAACCTTGAGGTTTCCTTGCAGCACAATTACGGGTTTCGAGATGAGGGTGACTGGATTCCTGTAAAGCTTCCTTGCCTGATTTCAATGTTTAGACACTGGTTAGGGTCTATACTCCGATCGGACAATACTTTTTGGCGGTGCTAGCGATCGCCCAGTACGAGAAATAAATGGCAAACGGACAAAACGGGCAAAACGGACAAAAGAAAAAATTAGAAACTCAACTCTGGAATATTGCCGACTCGCTACGGGGCAAGATGAATGCTGATGAGTTTCGGGATTATTGCTTAGGAATGAAAAATAAATAACTTAATGAATTACTCAGGTTGGGGTACGGCTCGATAATTCCATTTGGGCAAATATTCG
>NZ_JAUPTE010000062.1:0-5457 GCF_036701705.1 Microcoleus sp. w1-18aA5
TTTTGACAGCGCCTTCAAGAATTACCTTTTGGTAGTTTCTTTAGAATCCCTGTTGCTTCAGCACAGGGAGTGTCAATGAAGCTCATCTTCCATTTCCGTGCCCCTTCCCTAACGCTATTTAAGGGAGGATTTTTCCCGTATAATTTCATTGATTCTCCAATATTGATGAACTTAGGCTGCTCTGGGTTGCACCTAACCCATATTACTTCTGAACGTAGCAATGCTGCTCTTACCCCCAAATGCTACAACAATAATAAGTTGTGAACTTCTGTTGCTTTTTTTGCTTTTTTTACTTTGCGTGTTCAGTGTTCTTTGTGGTATATAAAAAATACTCATGTTGAAACTTTACGAATATTCTCCTTCTGGGAATTGCTACAAAATCCGCTTGCTTTTAACTCAGCTTAATATTCCCTTCGAGCGACTAGAAATTGATATTATAAAACGAGAAAGTCGAACCCATGAATTTTTGATCAAAAATCCTAACGGGCGTATTCCTGTGTTAGAAATAGAACCGGATATTTTTCTGTTTGAATCGAATGCGATTATGTTTTACTTGAGCGAAACAACGGAGTTTTTCCCCACTGATAAATTTGAACGCGCTCAAGTCATGCAGTGGTTATTTTTTGAACAGTACAGCCACGAACCTTTTATTGCTACTTCTCGTTTTTGGTATATCACCGGAAAAGCTGAGGAATATCGAGAAGCACTCAAACAAAAACAAGCACCGGGCTATGCTGCTTTGGGGGTGATGGAACAGCATTTAGCAAACCATGCTTTTTTTGTTGGCGATCGCTATACTATTGCTGACATCGGTTTATTTGCTTACACTCACGTTGCGGGCGAGGGCGGATTTGATTTAACTAGATTTCCGGCAATTCAAACTTGGATCGAGCGAGTAAGAAATCAACCTCGATATATTAGTATCGCACATAAATAAAAGTTGTTCGTAGTAAGCATGAAGAATCCTAATTGACTAAAAGCATCAACGGAGGACTGAATTCATTACTGCAAATTTATCATGTCCGATGGTAAATTACTAATCGCTATATTTTGCCCAGTCTCACTCGATCGCCTCGCAGCATCTGCCACCTTCAAAGCGTACAAACTACTGGCATTATTTACGTACAAAGGCGTACCGTTTGACAAATATTCCAACACCATATTGGTGTCTTTGGCAAACAAGCCGCGCCGCGTTCCTACTTTGAGGTTGCGCCGATTTTCTCCCTGAATTAATTGACCGGATTCGGGAGTGAAAACCAGCGTTCCTGCTTCTCCGTAGATGGTAAAAATGTTTTCAGACTGCCAAAAAGTCTCTCCTTTTCCATAAACAGCTTCAGCGACAAGGTCATTGGCAAAGCGCAACTGTGCATTGCACAAACAAGCTTTGTAGAAATCCGGCTGACTGTCCCAAAATTGAGCTTGACAGTTAACGCTTGCCACTTCCCCGAACAAATCAGTAAATCGGTGCAGTCGCGAAATTGCACCAACTAACGGAAAGCCAAAGAGGGAATGTTGATAAGTCCACCGCTGCGGGGCTGGATGTTGAGGACTCATAGTAATGTAGCGGGCGTAAAAAACTTTACCGATTAAGGGCAAAGATTCTTTGATTGAGGAGTGCAACCCGCCTAGCAGTTCGATGTGTTCGATGTGGAGGAGTTTTTGCTTTTGGGCGGCAAGTTTGATCGCCCTTTCTGCTTCAGATACGTCTAAAGATAGAGGATATTCCACCACAACGTGCTTCTCATTTTCTAGCGCCGCCAGGACGATCGCCCCGTGATCCCGATTCACCGTACAGACAATCACCAAATCTAAATCGTCTCTTTCTACCAGCTTGCGCCAGGAAACCGCAGCTTCTGCCCCGAAGCCTTGACAAAATTCTGCGGTTTTCTCCGGGGTGTGGCCCGCAACCGCTACCAAGTGCGATCGCCCATCAGCTTGAATTGTCTCGGCCCTCAACTTAGCGGCAAAACCAGTACCCACAATCCCCACGCGAATTGGAGAATTAACCGAAAAACCAGAGCGAGTATCAATATTAGTCATGGGATTTGAGATTTAAGATTTTAGATAGTTATAGACTTGCGGTGCAGGGCTTTAGGATTCTATGGCCCCGATTTTAAGCTGTGGTTGTGGTGCGATTGATTCGATCGAGCCTTCAACACCCAAGCCTTGATGCGATCTAACTATACATTTCAGCGCCTGCTGGGACTTGCCTTGCAGCAAGTCTTGCGGAAACTCGATCGACACACCGCATACCAACAACCCGATTTTTGTGCTGTAGGGCTCAAAACAGGATTTTTCCTAGAAACCGGATTATTTAGCGCAAGTCTTGCGGCAACAGTATCACAAGGCTGAACCCAAGATAGGTATAAGTAATCAAGATGAAATTAGAAAAAGTTATAACTAATCCCATTCAAATGTTTTGTAAATAAGTGTGTCAACCTCCCTTCTATCCCCTACTATCATAGAGGGAACGAACCTAAGACCTAACCTCAAAGCTAATAGAGCCTTGAAGGTTGCATTAGGAAAAATTATCAATCTTGTTGAATTTTTGAGAGGATTTAGTGCATGGCAACTTACAAAGTTACCCTCATCAGCGAAGCCGAAGGAATTAACCAGACCATTGACGTTGATGACGATACTTACATTCTTGATGCTGCAGAAGAAGCAGGACTCGACCTCCCGTACTCTTGCCGCGCTGGAGCTTGCTCCACCTGCGCCGGCAAAATCACCAAAGGCGAAATTGACCAATCCGACCAATCTTTCTTGGACGACGACCAAATCGAGGCTGGATTTGTCCTCACCTGCGTCGCCTATCCCAAGTCTGACTGTACGATCGAAACTCACCAAGAAGAATCGCTCTACTAAGAAAGGACGCTCTGCGTGATACCCTAAGAAACCCGGTTTCTCGTTTCCAGAATTAAGCTGAAATAGCCCAATTATGTTAAGAAACCGGGTTTCTGTGTCTAACATTGCAACACAGCCGCCAGCAGTCTGTCACTCCCAGCTAGGAATTCCTAGCCGTTTGAGCAGATAGCTGACCAAATAATTTTAGATTTTAGATGGCAGATTTTAGATTAACTGTGAAACCAATCTAGAATCCCAAGTCTAAAATCTAAAAGTTTTACGGCTGATATTTAGTCCGCAAAGGCGGGCTTTGTTTGTGTAGTGGCGATGATTTAAATCGCCAAGTTTTAGGCAGAGTGCGATCGACTATTCGCGCCAAAATGTAATCGCATCGCTAAGTGGTACAACTTGAGCGCCGGGAAAATAAAAGCCCAGAATTCGAGATCCATTCCAGCCCAAATTAGCCAAATTGTAAGAACCAGTCTGACTCATTCCCACCCCGTGTCCGAAGCCGCCTCCGACAAAAGCATAACCGTTGAGAGTTTTGTCTGGATTGTAAATTGGTTCGAGGTAAAAAAGCGTGCTAATCGGCGGGTAAAAAGCATTGCGAATCTCGTCTTTGTCGATATCGATGGGGCCCAAGTCAGTTTGAACCTTCATTTTCAAAACTCGACCTGCGGGCGACCTTTCCACCACTTCCACCTGAGTGACAGTTTTAAAATTAGCCAGCGGGTGCTGTTTCTTCTGAAGATACTGTTTGAGAAATCCACCAATCGCGGTCAAAGAAGCTGGTTCGCGCCACCGAAAAGTGTCTTCTTTTTCCTCATTAAACCCTTTTTGCAAACTGATAAAGCGGCGGAAATTGTTTTCGTCAGACAAACTCTGCTGGGACAAATCCCAGACATTATTGGGCGAATCGACGATCGATCGCAAATATGGACGTTCCGCGCCCTGCCACACATCGTTAAAAGAGGCTGTCACGCCGCCGCTAGACGCGGAATAGAGCGCGTCTACTAGCTGATTTTCGTAAGTTAGCACCAAACCGCTCGTTTGGGCGATCGCCTTATCACTTTGCGGGTAAACCTCGGTCAAACCCTTATAAACTTGACAGTTAACATCAGCGCACAACTCATAATTATCCACAGCAAAGCGGCGCAAATTTCTCAGGGCGTAGGTTCTCGCTAAAATAGTTTGAGCGACAATCGCAGCGTAAGGCGAAAAAGCCCCTATTTCGTGAGGAACAACACCCCGCAAATAAGTTTCGGTCAGCACTTTATTCACCAAAGTATAAGTGCCGTAAGAATTTTTTTGCAGGTGCAAACTGCCGCCATAACGGTGAGTTTGTTGAATTGCTTTTTCTGGTTCAGTAGCTGTGGCCTCTTGGGTGGTTTGTTCCAATACCTCAATCACATTTTTCCCGGCCGTGACATCCAACTCATTGCGGTTGAAACGAAAGCCGTTTAAAACCCAAAATGCCTGGGGTACTTGTTTAAAAACTTTGGAATCCAAAAAAGCTGTTTTGTTGCCTTGAGCTTGCAAACTTTGCAACAGCCAGCGCCGCACCAAAGGAGAGTTGTAAGTATCTCTTTTCGCCCAAACTTGCCAGCGAAAAGGTTGAGCAATTTCTACATCAATTCCCTGGGCGCGCCACTGATTGGCGCTATCTTCGGCACTCTCGAAACTGCGGTGGGAGCTCAGAACAACTCGTTCTTCTACTAATGGCGATTCCAGCGGTTTCGGGGCTATTTCTAACTTGACGCTAGCAGCCGTTTTGGTTTCTATGCCTTGAGGAGTTTTGTAACTCAATGTTAAGCTGTCGCCCGGTAATGCTTTCAGCGTAAGTTTGTCGGTTGCTTTGGTGCCAAACCGCTGGACTACGCCGATTTTGATGGGTCTATTTTGGGGAGTTTGGGCGTATCCCGCAGCGCTGAAAATGGGCAACAGGCACAATGCGGTGAAAACAGTGCTAGATATGCAGCTAAACCATTTGTAATTGGGAGTTGGAGGTGCTTGAGCGGACACAGTTATCTATCTCCCGATAGTTGAAATTTGGGGATTTTTGATTGTACGTTAGCACATTTGGCGGCTGCTACAGCGGAATTCCGGAAGAGAGGCTGGTTTAGTTGCCAGAATTCTGTTAAGTCAGGACTTACACCAGACCGAAGAAACCGGGTTTTTTACCGAATCTGCGGGCTGCAACTGGTCTTTTCGTAAAAAACCCGGTTTCTGGGTCTCATGCGGTAAATCTGTCATTGCGGGTGAAATGCAGCAATGGCAAAAGTTGCGATCGCTTTACATTCTGTTACACGGTCAGGTTTATTTGCACCTACCGACTGATTGGCTAATCATTTTTTCTGAGCACTAATCTCATCGCACAGGTGTTTATCGCTTTCATCAGCATTATTCTGCAAATAGTCGTGCAGCCAATCGCAGCCTTGCACCAGCATCTCATCTAAACTTCTGATTTGCCACAACCTGGCTGTATTGTCCCATGATGCCGTAGCGATGTATTTGCCGTCGGGACTAAAACTGACACTCGATACCCCATCTTGATGTCCTTTAAATTCTCCTATCAACTTACCCGTGACATCCCACAACCTGGCTGTTTTGTCC
>NZ_JAUPTE010000062.1:5467-38294 GCF_036701705.1 Microcoleus sp. w1-18aA5
ATCTTGATGTCCTTTAAATTCTCCTATCAACTTACCCGTGACATCCCACAACCTGGCTGTTTTGTCCCATGATGCCGTAGCGATGTATTTGCCGTCGGGACTAAAACTGACACTCAATACCAAACTTTGATGTCCTTTAAACCGATTTTGTTCTCGGATGTTGTCGAGAACCTGGTTGAGAGCAATCTGGGGAGTAGATATCGGGTAATCTTCAAGGGATTGAACATTTTTAACTGTAGCTTTGAGCTGTTTCCCAGTATTTACGGCAGAGATTAAAGCATTTATTTGGTTATTGCCAAATTCAAACTGTCTCAAAGCATCACTTGCCAATCGCTCTAATTTGGTCAACTTCTGTGCCTTGTCCACTTGCTGCCACGCTATTCCCATTACAGTTGCAGCTAAAACTAGGCTAATACCCAATACCGCTGTACCAATACCAATTCGTCTCTGGGCTTTTCGCTGTGATTCTACGGACAACATTTCTGCTTTCTGCCACGCCTCTGCTAATATCTGATTTTCTGTTTCAGTCTGCTTGAGCTTTTGGCGTAATTCTAGTAATTCTGCACCGCGCTGTTTGCGGATAAAAGGCACTAGATAATCGTGGACAAGTTGGTATCGTTCAATCGGAGTTGCTGGGACTTCTAACACCAATCCCGATTTAACCACAATCTCTAAAACTAACTCTAATTTTTCTGACTCGCTTCCTAAATCTGCTGCTACTTCAACCAAAGTTTTTTGAGGACGGGTATTGTTTTCATCCGTCAGTAAATACAAGACAAGTTCGGCAATGTCTTTATTCTCTTTGCCACAGTCGGCGATAACTTCTGCTAAAAATTCCTCAACCAGTTTGACCTTAGCCTGACTGCCAAGTTGCTGATATTCACTCAGTTGAGTAATCTGCCTTTTTTCCAGTTGCATTCCCACGATTTGAAGTTCGATCGGCCGTACTTCTCCCACTTCACCTGCTAAATCTGCTACCAGTGCGTTTGCCAAATCATCGTCCAAGTAAAATTGAGATTGTTTTGTTAATGTTTGAAGAATAGCTTTCGCATCTGAAATTGAGAAATTTCCCAAGTAATAGCAGATTTTCTTCGTAAGAATGTCGTTATCAATAATTGACAAATTGGTGGCGCGATTGAACTCTAACAAGTAGAAAAGATAATCTTCCCGCAGCGACAGGATAATTTTGAGATCGCTAATCCGATTTAAACATTCAGCCAGAAAATCATATAACTCTCGCCTACCAATTGGATCTCGATAAGCAAAGAAAAATTCCTCAAACTGGTCAAAGATTAATACAGTTAATAAATTACGGTCTTGATTCAGTCGCAACTGTTTTAAAATAGCTGTTGGGGTGTCGATCTCCCCTGACAAATTCACAGCTTTTAATTGTTCAATTCCTGCTTTCAAAGACTCACCGCAATCCCTCACCCAATCATGATATGATTGCAATAAAATAGGCAATATGTCCCGCGCTTCAAAAGTTGTCAGTTGCAGTGCCGGAACTAACCATGCCTGAATTATCGAACTTTTTCCTACCCCAGATTGTCCGTGAACGATCGTCAGCTTGCAAGCAGGTGTACCTATCCGTTTACTTATCTCTTTAATATCGCGCGATCGCCCGGAAGCTGCTTCAATTTCCTCAACAATTTCAGCTTTTGACTTACCGGATTTTAAACCGATGTCAATTATTTGTTGCGGCGACTGCAAGCGACTGGCACCGATAAAAGCTTGCAATCCATATTTGCTTTTAACTGCTTGTTGTTCGAGTTTGATATCAAAGGCTTTTAAATATTCGCCTTGCTCAAAATACAGAGTTCTCAACTCTTCTAAAATCCTCAGATAAAGCTGCACATCATCTGGAGGCTGGGTAATTACTTTCGCTTGTGTTAAAGTTTCTATAATCTCAATAGAAGAAAATACAGACTGACTCCCCCCTTTAGCAAGGGCGGGCTGGGGGGGGTTAACTGTCGAACAGGGGATAAGATTTCGCTGCCCTTTTGCCAAAAGTAGCAGATACAAACCAGTCTCTTTTTTATTTATTCCTGCTTGTTCCAAAACCGACAATGCTAATTTAGCCGATTCGCAAGCTTTTTCCCACTGAGATTGTTGCAGCGCCACCTCAGCCAAAAAGCCGTAATCTTCAGCTAGTTGACTCAGAGTGCCGTAATTTACGTGTATTTTTAATGCTTTTTTAGCTAAATTTTCCAACTCTTCCCAAGCTTGTAAAAGTCGCAGCACTTCGCAGAGTTCGCTAATACATTTCGCAGCTAAATCATGTCGCTGGACTTGCTCAAACATCTCCAGAGATTGCTGTAAATACTGTCTAGCTTCTTGCCAATAACCTTGATTTCCAGCCCGGTGCAATTCAGCTTTGCGGTTGTAAGCTTCAGCAATCTTCTTGCCGACAATTCCTTGTCTTTCTAAGTGGCGATTTGGCTGCCAAAATGTCAAACTTTGCTGATAATGTTCGAGTGCTAAATCTATTTGATTTTTCTGAAATTCAACTAAACCGCGAATAAATTGCCAACTAGCTTGCAATTCCTGGTCTAACGCTGCATTTAGCAAATCCTTTTCCAACGACTCAATTTCACAGTCATCTAATTTGAAATTCTCAAGATCAGCAAAAGCCAGGTCTGCTTTTTGTCGCAAAAAAATCATCAAATCATCGGGCGGCAGAGTAAACTGAATTGGAGGAGGAGCCCAAGACTTCAAATCACTCGCCGATCGACTGAATTTAGACAGTACGGAATCCGTAACCCATAATATTAAAGGAAAAGCAAAATCTTGCTTGAATTGATCTCGCGCTCTATTCGCCCCAGCTAGCAGGTCATCAAGAGCAACCACCGATTCGATACCGACAATTATTAAAGCTTTCGGCGGTTCCTCTTGGACGGCATTGAGAATGGTTTGATGAAGTATTTTAGTAGCAGGTTCAAGGACTAATTCTTGATATTCAACTGTCGAGCGATGGCGCAGCTTTTCCAGCATTGCAGAACGCAAGCTAGCATAATTGCAACGCACTATAGTTAAAGAAAACTTTCCTTGAAAGCGGGCGATAGTCCGTACCAATGTAAAGAGCGAGCGCTCATTTTCTGCTGCAATATCTTCGGCTAGATTTGAGTTTACCATAATCTCACGAATTTTGCTGCTGCCACAGCTTAAATTTGTCAGTTTCCATCAACAGCGGATTCAACGCAAACCAATTTCCTTGAGGGTCTGCATATTCAAAAACCCACAGGTTTCGCAGCAAATCTTGGTATTCTTTATCTCCATTAATGCTTTGTTCTTTCACCACCTTAAACAGTAATTCCCACTCATCATTATCAATGCCGCGAATCAGAGTGTCGCGGGAACTACGAATCACTGATTTCAACACATTTTGCGAAATTGGAGGGTCATCTTGCTGCAAGCAACCAAACAGCATCCCCATCAAGTTTCGCAGATGACCTCCGCTGACTCGGCACAATTCATCTAAAGTTTCAGGGCTGTCAAAAACTTCGGTAATTAATGTGATGTGTTCCTCGCTTGACACATCAGGGAAAGCCCGCGACATCACCATGCGCCGCAGCAAATTCATCCCCTCAACACATTCGCTGCCGTTTCTATTCTTTACTGGTACCATCGGCAAAACTTTCGGGTCAACTCCGCCCCCCAAGCGATTTTTTAATATTTCACTTTCATTGCCAAAAATCAATCCCAGCGGCAGGGTATAAACTAAATGGCAATTCAGTTGCCGCAACTGATCGCCTCGGTCAATAAAAATATATTCTGGCAACAGTCGCCCCGCTGCATTGGGTCGAGAAACTATCCGGTCTAAGTTGTCAACAATCACCACCAATCCTTTTTTACCGCGCTGCTTTAGCTGATTAATTGCTACATCAATAATTTCTTGATTAATCAGTTCTAACATTTTATTCGCTTGCGGTTCCATGTACTGTCTCAGTTTAGATCGCAAGTCGGGATTGCTTTTAGTTTTGGCAGTAATTTTGGCAATACCTAAAGGCAGAGAAACTTCCAGATTTCCGTCTGTATTTCCCTTATATTTGCTGCCAAAAAGTTCTCCTTCAGCTTCTAAAGTCACAGGGGTTTGTAAAAAATTCCAACTATTTTTTAAGAATTCTTTAAAACCCTGGGGCTGCAAGGAAATTTTGCCCTCTTCCAAGCTTTGGGTGACTCGCCGGGCGATCGCTAACATGATATCTGTCAAATCGAGATCCATTTCATCGAGGTCTTGTGTTGACTCGAAGTAAACTACATGAAACCCCTCATCTGTCAACTCTTTTTCCAGTCGCGACAATTCAGTAGACTTGCCACAACCAATATGTCCGGTAAACAATTGGCAAGTCGGTTTATCTCGTGCCAGACGGGTAATTGTCCGTTTGAGTATGTTAATAACTTTTCCGCCGCGCACCTCAGCAAAATCAATGTAGTAGCGCTGATCTTCGGCATTGCCCAATATCAGGGAGTGACTGGGGTTGCAGGCATCGCAGAATCGATCGAAATCTAGGTTCATAAAATTTTATAAATTAGTTTTTGTAGTTATTGTAGGGTGGGTCAGGGCTGAATGTTATTACCAGAGACAAAACAATTTTCCGGCTAAGCACCCTACGGTTAGTTAGCTGACCACCCATACGTCGAAGACTATTAGTGTGAACCTGGATGCTGTTTCCAATATTGGTAGGCGGCATAGGCCAAGGTGACAGCGCCGGTGACGATCGCAGATTCATCAACCTCAAATTGCGGGTGATGGAGGGGATAGTTGGGTTTGTCAGTCAGTCCCACTCCTAAGCGAAACATGGTTCCCGGTGCGTGTTCTAAGTACATCGAAAAATCTTCCGCGCCGAGGGATGGTTCTGGTAAAATCTGGACGCGCGATCGACCTAAAGCTTCTAAAGCCGCACTTTCTACTAATTGCGTGAGTTTTGGGTCGTTTTGGACTCCGGGCACGCCGCGCTTGTAGGTGAGTTCGTACTTAGCGCCGTAAGTCGCGCAAACGCTAGAAACAATTTGTTCGATCCAAGCCGGCAGTTTTTCGTGGGTTTCCGGATGGAGCGATCGCACGGTTCCCAGTAATTTTACTCGATCGGCAATCACGTTCGGCGCTCGTCCGCCGTTAATTTGCCCGATCGTCAAAACCAGTGGCCTCAAAGGATTTTGCGTGCGGCTAATTGCCTGCTGCAAAGTGGTAATTATCTGAGAAGCAATCCAAATTGCGTCGATCGCCTCGTGGGGACGCGCACCGTGACCGGATTCGCCCATCACAATCAATTCTAGGTCATCTGCCGCCGCCGTCAGGGCCCCGTGGCGGATACCGATGCAACCGCCGGGAATGGTCGGAAAAACGTGCACTCCGAGGATGCCGTCAACATCTTGCATCGCCCCATCTTTAATCATCCATTGAGCACCTTGGGCAATCTCTTCGGCCGGCTGAAACAAGAAGCGGACGTGACCGGGCAATTTTTCCCCTAGCTGAGACAATATCATGGCTGCGCCCAAACCGACGGTGGTGTGGATGTCGTGACCGCAGGCGTGCATCACTCCCTCGTTGCGGGAGGCAAATTCTAAGTTTGTGCGTTCTTGAATCGGCAAAGCGTCCATATCGGTGCGAATTGCCAGCCAGCGGGACTCGCTGCTGTTGCCTTTGAGTTCGCCGAGCACTCCTGTTTTGCCGATTCCTTCGATCGCGCGGACTCCGCTGGAAGCGAGAACTCCGGCTACGTAGGCGGCGGTTTGATATTCTTGGCCGCTGAGTTCGGGGTGGGAGTGGATGTGGCGGCGAATTTCGATTAAGCGGGGTGCTAGGGTGGCGGCTAATTCTTTGATGCGGGGAAGCATGAATTTAGTTGGGGAGTGCGGTACAAGTTGTAGTCAACTAGGTTAACGCATATGTTTGGGGGTGAACAGGGTTATAAGGCGCAAATGTGCGATCGGGCTTTTAGATGGCAATGCTATTTCTTTTGTGAATAAGATTTTTTTTTCTAACCGCAGAGGGCGCAGAGGACGCAGAGAAAAGAGAGAAAAGAGAGTTAGGTTGAAACGGGGAACAAAAGTCAATATTTTAGGTTGAAATGCTGATTTTTAGTTGACGATTTCTGGTTGTGATATCATCAAGTAGTAATTTTATTAAAATTATTTTTTATGATTAGCTTTGGGTTCTGGAATGTACTTATTTTAATTACAGTCGCTTGGTTAATAAAATTTAATTGGCGATTAGATAGCGAAAAAACAGCATGGCAAGATTCTTTGTTTTTAAAACATCCTTCGATCCAAAGGTTAACTCAGTTTTTTCGTCAACCTATTGTCAACTTTATTTTGCAAGCAGTTATTGTATTAGTTCTCACCCGATTTCTCTGTTATACCGGTTGGTTGGTTTACAATCTTACTACTCGGCCCGATCCGCCTTACTGGGATTTTAAGTGGTTTTATGTAGCGAGTAGATTAGCCCATCAGCATTTGAGTCCCTTTAATGTCGAGGTGTTTAACATCGGTTTCTGTAGCATCACAAAAGTGTGTGGGTTTATTCCATCTTTTGTTTATCCACCTAATATAATTCCTCCGCTGTGGTTTTTTGGCTATTTCCCGATGAAGACTGCTTTCACAATCTGGACTTGGCTGCATCTTATTGCCACAGGTTTTGTTTTATGGGGAGCGAATATCTTGTTGGTGTCGCACTCACGAGGTTTTAGGACTATTTGTAGTATATCAGTTGCATTCCTCTACGGTTTTGTCTTCGATCTTCAAGTTGGCAATGTGGCAACTTTTATTGCTGTTTTGCTGTTATGGATGTTTATTTATGCTAGAAAAAATCGGGATGTAATTGCAGCGATTTTCTTAGGAATTGCCCTTTTTAAACCAACTTTAGTTATATTGTTTGTTCCTTATTTTTTAATCAAAAGACGGTTTAAGCTAGTTTTTATATCTCTAGTGACGGTAACTTTTTTGGCAGTTATAGGTCTAGCTGTAACGGGCAATTCCTTAACAGGATTTATACAGGATGCGACTCGTGGATTTCCACTCTGGCTCAACGATCCATCGAATAATGCTTATATTTCTATGAGTCGCCTTGATTTAAGGGTTATGGGGCCGAGATTTTTCCCCGATAGTCCCTTCGTGGCGAAGCTATTTTCTGACTTGATTATTCTGGTGCTAGTTGGTTTAGTGAGTTGGTATTTTTACAAAAAACAATCTCGCAATGCGTGGTCAAAAAAAGTTGACTTATCTGAAATGGTGCTAATTTCCACTTTGAGTATTGCTATCAACTATTCTCAGCCCACCAGTTCTGTGATGTTAGCACCAGCGGTGGTTTTTTTGCTGAATGATTTATGTTTTCAGATTAAAAATTGTGCCTTCTCTAAGCAAAGAATGTCGGTTTGGTTATTGGCGGCGGGCTGTGTGATGGTGCAAACCGCTGTGATTCATGGCGGGCTGTTGGTGTTTCTAGGAAGGCGGTGGAACTGGAAGGGGGGGGAATTGCCTTATTTGTTTAAAGTAACTATTTTTTCACTACCGAGTTATGCGATTTTAGGCCTGACGTTAAGTGTTTTAGTCTTAGCAATTACCTCTCTTGGTCAAAAACAGGTTGCTGAATTTGACCCTTTGGATCAGGTTTCGGGTTAGAGGAAAAACCAAACCCAACTCCAACACAAAATAAACGGCCCGACAGGTTGGCAGTTGAGAATGACCCATCAACGTAGAGATCAAAGGTTAATTGCTGCTGGGTTCATCTTCTGTAGTCTTTTTAGCCAAGTAAGCATCTACAGCTTCAGAGACAATCCGACTTACGAGATTGCTGACTGTCCGGTCTTCTTTCTTGGCCCAATCTTCCAAGACGTTGTAGGCGTTTGGAGGAACGTAGCTGGTGACTCGTTTTAGGTTTTTTGCTGGCAAGTTAGGCAACTGGGAATTTACTTCATACATCGATCGTACTTTCTTTGTACGCCTCTTGCATAGTGACACACGGTGTGATACCGTGTAAATAGTCAAACACAAAACCCCCACCGGTCAGAGTTGCAATCGTTCGGTGGGGGCTGGAACTCCCATATTTAGGAGAAACTGTATGATATCACAGCCAAAATCAGTTCCTGAACTGCTCCGGGAAGAAATTCCTGATGTACCTCAAGGTAAGCAACCGATTCGTTTGCTGTTGTGTGGCGTTCCCAAAGCCGTAGAAAGTATCGTTAATCTGTTGCACGTTTTAGGTTTTGCAGAAGTTGGGGAATGGAGCCCGCCTCTACCATCGCCGATAGCGGGTGAGGTAATTCGGATTTTAACCCGTTACTGGAAAGAGTAATCTTTGAGGGCGATCGCACGAATTGAAAAAGTGCGATCGGCTATTAACTCACTTCCAAAAGTTGACTCAAAAACTGAATAAAATTTGCCAAAGCCGGAACCTTCTGCTGTGTCTGTTCGCTCACCCAATTATTATCAGCAATACTTGCTGTATTAGTTTTGCCGGGTTTGAGAACGCTGACAACAGTAGCAATTAAAACTTTTTTTTGATCGAAATTTTTCCATTTTAAAGCTTTTATATCTGATTGTGAGAACTCATTTAGATATGAACTAGCTTTCTCCATGTACGCGGGATAAGCTATCTGTCCGCACTCGCACAGTAAAGTATCTAAAACACCTTGCTGCTGATTGTCTGGCAAAACATATATTCCTGTACGCGGGCTATTAGTATCTACAACACCCGGGTTAACTGGAAAATTAGGAAAATAACTGCGGAACTTGTTAGAATATGTTGCGACAATGCGATCGGGAGTTGATTTATCGCAATCGGCAACTATCCCGAATGCTGCCAAATTTGTTTGACACTCAGAATTTACGAATAAAATGTCATCTAAATTAGTCACAAGATTGCTTCCTTCACCTGCATAAATTGCGACTGAGATAGTATCATTAAACAGAATAGAAGGCATATTAAGACGGGTGTACAAGTTTCCTTTTTTGGGATAAACGGGAATAAACTTGCGCCAGAAGGGGTCTAAATCGGAATTTAATCCTTTCAACTCTTCTCGAAAATCTTTAAAACCCAAAAGCTTGAGAACCTTGCCTGTAAATGCCTGGTCGTGAGGTCCTTCTACTCCAATAATGGCGTATTTCACACGCGCACCTCCTGACCCAAATCCTCCCGCAATCTTTGCAATCTTTCCCGTTCTATTCTAACTGCTTTAGTTTGTGACTCCCGTTTCTCTAAACGATAAAGAACTAAGTCCGTCTCCGCATCGCTAGCATCCAAGATCGCATCAATTGCTTCTAAACTGTGGGTAGTTGCAAATAATTGCACGTCCAATCGCTGACACCACTGCACAATCCAAGCAAAGGAACTGCCAAGTGCTTCAGTATGAATTGCTATTTCTATCTCGTCAATTAGCAAAACTCCATCTCGGACTTTTGCCAGGGTTAAAGCAATGAAAAGTAAACGCCGCACCCCATCGCCAAAAGCACTTAGTGGTGAAATACCTACACGTTTGTGGTCGATATATAGACTGGGAAGTTTGCCAGTTGGCGACAAAATTACTAAATCAGTAATTTCTGAATCCATCTGTTGAAGTAATTTTATTACTTCGGGCTTAATACCCAACAAAATAGCTTCTGAAAGCAAGCTAATTTGTAACTGTTCTATCCGGTGAGAAATGGGTGTTACTGTATCAATTGGTAGTACCGCAGTTGAGCGATTTTTTCTGTTAATAAAACGCTGGTTTTCCCAGATTTTAAAACTTACGGATAATTCTTCAGGGCTAAAACTTGTTGCTACTTTGAGTTCTAACTCAGCACCTCGGAGAATATTGTCAAATTCTATTTCGTCAATTTCTAGTTGAGATTCTGAGCTCTTTTCTTTCTCAGTTAACTCGGAAAATCCTTCAAACTCTCGGTAAAGTGCTCTCAATTCTCTAACAGGAAAAGTGCCATTACTTGAAACATAAGTTTCTCCTTCGTAGAGATGGACATGAGAGACTTCACTATTTTGAGGAAACAGCCATCTAAGAGCATCTAGCTGGGGTTTACGGGAAGATTTAATCTCTCTTCGCCATGATGTGTTCAGCCATTCCAGCGGATCTAAGGGGCGACAATAGGTTGATATCGCCTCTAAAACGCTGGTTTTACCTGAGTTATTCCCACCAACCAATATGTTGATTTGACCCAAGTCCTGCAAGGTTAAATCTCGCAGGCCTCGGAACCGATGAATGGTTAAATTGTCAAGGTGTTTCATAATTATCACTTGGGCTTATGACTTGGGCGTATAAGTCGATCGCACTTGCAACTCCTTCATCTGCTTCTCATCCACATCAGACGGCGCATTCGCCAATAAACAGCACGCTTGCTGCGTCTTCGGAAACGCAAGGACATCTATGATAATTATAGTGTTTTTAGTCTAAAAAAGTGCCATGTAATTATGGCATTAACTAAATCTCTCAATAAACATATCGGGAGTAACAATTTCGACTCCTTGAAAAGGAGTTAATACCAATAAATCCAAATCACCCGTAACAATTACATTTGCATTACCACTAACAGCCAACTCTAAAAACTTATTATCTTTTTCATCTCGACAAACAGTGATACTTTCTCTAATAGAAACTAATTGGGATGAACTGATAAATTTCAGTAAAAATACTTGCCGATCTTCCAAAGAAAGATACTTGTTAAACTTTTTACGATTTAAAACTTGCTCTAATTCATTTAAAGTCGTTTCAGAATATAAAATTATTCCTTTTGTTTCTGCCAACTCAATCGCCAGAAATGGGACTGAGGTTTTAAACAGTAAAGCACTGATTAAAACATTCGTATCAATGACAAATCTATTCGTCATTATTATCTGCTAAAATGTCTTGTAAAATTTCAGGCGTTAAGCCTCGCTGCATGGCTCGGTCGGAAATTTCTGCCATAACCTGCGTTAAAGTTTTATTGTGTAAATTTTCTCTAAAAAACAATTGAATAATCAAACTTAACTCTTGCTGAGTCTTAGGAGTAGCTTCTTCAAACGCTGTCTTAATATTTTCATCAACTTGAATCGTAATTATTGCCATAGCCGTTAAAAAAAGTGTTAATACGAAAACATTTTTTTTCTAACTCTATTTTATCACAAATCTTGCACCATTCTCAAGAACAGGCAAGATGCCTGTTCCACAACAGATGAATTTTCGCGGGGGGCACGCGAGTCCGCCCTGAAAGGATTATTGAGAATGGTCAAGGTATTCTACATACTTATGACTTGGGCGTATAAGTCGATCGCACTTGCAACTCCTTCAACTGCTTCTCATCCACCCCAGCCGGCGCATTCGTCAGCAAACAACCCGCCTGCTGCGTCTTCGGAAACGCAATCACATCGCGAATAGATTCCTCACCAGCCAACAGCATCACCAACCGATCCAAACCGTAAGCAATGCCTCCGTGGGGCGGAGTTCCATACTCAAACGCATCCAACAAAAAGCCAAACTTATTGTAAGCTTCCTCAGTCGATAAGCCGATCGCCTCAAACACCTTTTCCTGAACTTCCCGCTGATAAATCCGCAGAGAACCGCCGCCGACTTCTGTACCGTTTAACACCAAATCGTAAGCTTGAGCTCTCGCAGTTTTCAAATCATTAATATCGTCAGGATGCGGTGCAGTAAACGGGTGATGCAATGCTTCCAAACGCTTCTCGTCAGCGTTCCATTCAAACATCGGGAAATCTGTCACCCACAGCAGATTCATCTTGTCTTTATCAATCAATCCCAATTCGTTACCCACGAACAAACGCAATCTATCCAAAGTCTTATTCACAGTTGTCGCATCAGCCGCGGCAAATAACAACAAATGACCTGGTTGCGCGCCCGTGCGATCGAGCAATTCCTGTTTTTGTGCTTCCGTCAAATTATCCTTAATAGCGCCGATCGTATCAATTTCGCCGTTATCCCGCACGCGGATGTAAGCCAATCCCTTCGCACCCGCTTCGCTGGCTTCCTTAAACAAATCGCCGCCCGGTTTAATCCGCACGTTAGAAATCGCATCATTCCCGCCGGGAATCGGCAAAACTTTCACAATTCCGCCCGCAGCAACCGCCCCGGAAAATACCTTAAATCCCGAATCTTTCATCAAGTCGGAAACATCGACTAATTCCAAACCGAAGCGAGTATCCGGTTTGTCGCTACCATAGCGATCCATTGCTTCAGCGTAAGTCAATCGCGGAAAAGGACGAGGCAATTCTATGCCTTTGACACTTTGGAAAATCTGGGAGACTAAACCTTCGTTTAATTCGATAACTTCTTCTAAAGACATGAAACTCATTTCCATGTCTAATTGTGTGAATTCCGGCTGTCTGTCGGCGCGCAAATCTTCATCGCGGAAACAGCGGGCAATTTGATAATATCTGTCCAAACCGGAAACCATTAACAATTGTTTGAACAACTGCGGCGACTGCGGCAAAGCGTACCATTCGCCCAAATTGACGCGGCTGGGCACTAAATAATCTCTCGCACCTTCAGGAGTCGATCGCGTTAAAATCGGTGTTTCAACCTCAATAAAACCTCCCACATCTTCCAGGTGGCGACGCATAGCTTTGACAACTTGGTGGCGAAGCTGCAAATTGCGACTCATACGATCGCGCCGCAAGTCCAAATAGCGATATTTCAGCCGCAAATCTTCCCGCACGCTTTCATTTTCCGCCGTCGCCACCTGAAACGGTAACTGTTTGCGAACCGCATTCAACAACTCAATTTCGTCCGCGTAAATTTCCACCTCACCCGTAGGCAATTTCGGGTTGAGGGAATCTTCGGGGCGGTTGGTGACTCTACCCGTAATTTTAACCACGTATTCGCTGCGTAAAGCCTCAGCCCCGTGATAGGAATCGGGGGTGCGTTCAGGATCGCTGACAATTTGTACAATACCCGATCGATCGCGCACATCCAGAAAAATCACCCCGCCATGATCGCGGCGGCGATCCACCCAGCCGTAAAGGGTGACAGTCTCTCCGATGTGTTCGCTTCGCAGTTCGCCGCAGTAGTAACTTCTCATGGTTAGGGGTTATGGACTAAAAATAATGCTTTTTGATTATAGCGCTTAGTGTCAAAACCTTTTATGAACAGGCAAGATGCCTGTTCCACAAGAAAATTCAATCTTTGTGGAACAGGCATCTTGCCTGTTTTTTAAATATGAACAGGCAAGATGCCTGTTCCACAAGAAAATTCAATCTTTGTGGAACAGGCATCTTGCCTGTTTTTTAAAATGGTGTCATATCTGAGTTTAATCCTTCTTGTCAAAAAACGCCGTCAGCGCGTTCCATGCAGACTTAGCCGCATCCGTCAAGCGAGTGCCGATCGACTCAATTTGCTTCACAATAACGTGCCAATTCTTTTCAGCTTCCGTGTGAATGTGGTCAACAGCTTGTTCGATGCGATCGCGTTCGATCAATTTATTTTGTTCCACCGCTTCTCGCGCTTGTCGCACTGCTTTCAAATAAGCTTCGCGACTGACTTCGCCGGCATCTTGCACCTGCGCTTGCGCCCGCGTTTTAATCGCATCTACCACCAGCCAATTTTTCTCAGTTTCTTTTTTAATCAGCTTGACTGCTTCTGTGAATCTCTCGTGGGCGAGATCCTTATTTTCTTCGATCGCCCCCGATGCCTTATTGACAGCTTTTAAATAAGCTTCGCGGGTGAGTTCGCCCGCTGCTTGCACTTCGGCGGTGGCGCGTTTTTTAATTGCTTCAAACAGCGCCGCAGTTTCTGCGATCGCCTCATCAGTCGCGTCGGGCATCTCTTTTTTGACGAGCTCCGTCGTTTCGAGAGTTGCCTCTAAAATTGGTTCCTCGGTTACTTTTGGATCTGTCATATCAATCTTCTCCTCTGTTAGTAAACATTTTCAAAAAATCTCACAGTCCCTGGATGCAGACTTTGTAGGTGTAGCGCCCGAACGAATTGTGGTTTTTTATACAGACTTTGTACGTGTAGCGCCAGAAGGAATTCTGGCATTTAATAAGAACTAGGCAATTCTTTTCCAGCTTGATCAACTTTTGTATCCGCGTTTACCTAGTTGGAATGACCTCAGTTCTATTACATTATATCTACCAAAGTTACTCTCGTGTGTAGGATACCACCAACTTGGAGGTACGGTTTAGCGCACTTAAATTTGTAATAAGTCTCTCTACTTAAAAAAACACACACCAATCAACTTGGTTTCTCAACCCAATAAAACTGGCAAATTTAATAGTTTCAATTTTCCAATTGCAAATTTTCGCTCTCCTCCGTATATAACAAGTGGTGACATCTTTGAGCGTGCAGTAAAGATTGAGGAAATTCGTACTGAGATAAGAGGATATCTTCGAGCGCAACTTTCATTTGATTGGCACAGATATGTGGCGGCACTTTGCCCATTCCCGTACCCATGCCGGGAATAGCGATAGTTTCAATGATATGTTTGACTGGCGTTCCATCTGGGACTGAGCCAAATTTTACGAGAGTCAAAATAGCGCGGGTTGCTAGATAAACATTTACTGTTTCTCTTAAAACTGTGGGGACACGCATAATTGGTGCAGCTATTAAATAGGGGATTTCAGCATGATCGGTGTCTACAAGTTCTGCCATTCCTACTAAGAGTTCGCCGTGATGTCGCGCCTGAATTAGTTTTTGCAAGCGTTCAAGAACCTGCCCTCCAAAATATTCCGAAATTTCTAAATCTAAGCCGTCGTCCATGAAACCAAAACTATTCCCCGGACTCACAATAGCATCGCATTTCACATCAAATATTGAACCGTGATGTATCTTTACATTTTCCATACTGCCGCAAGTGCTTTCCCACGCTCTAACTAAACTATCGTCTAAGGCAGCCAGCACAATTTGCATAAATACTCTCTCTTAATTTTAATGGCGAACAGCCAGAGCGATCGCCAATTTAATCCTACAATACTTTACATAAATTCGCTGATTTTTCAATTCATCTCAATTTCAACTAGCAAATGTTCAATAGCTACGACATTTTTTGATTGCACACACCGTTATCCTAATACATAGAGAGCTTTTAACGGGGTTGCCACCCTCTGAGGTTTAGGTGTGATGAGCTATACTGCATCGTGTTTTCCGGCTGAGGGGGGTAAAGTCAACAAGCTGTTTCCCTATCTTGTTTTCAGTTTACTCTTTCTCGGTTGAACTCACGTTTAATAAATAATGCTTATGGCGCTCCGATATCACTGTTCTCAAAAGAACGGTTGAGGATTGAAACAGCGTTTGGTGCGTTTATGCTCGTACATGAGTTTGTCAGCCTTAGCCAGCAATTGTTCTAATAAAACTTCATTATTTAAATCCCCAAACTGCACACCAAGACTTATTGATATATAAGCTCGCTCGGACTGTTGATTAAAGCGATCTATATTTTCTTGCAGCCGAGCATGAAAATTAGTAGATGAATCACCCGAAAAGTTAGGAATAAATAAAGCAAATTCATCTCCTCCCAGTCGAGCCACAATATCCGCCTCACGAAACGTTTGCTTCAATATTTGAGCTGCGTCAACGATTACTCTGTCTCCCATTTCGTGTCCTAAAGTGTCGTTAATTTTTTTCAAACCATCTAAGTCAGCGAACAAAACAAAATAGGATGTTTGCGTGCGCCTCGCAATTTTTAGTTGTTGCTCTGCTAGTAAAAAAAAGCCTCGTCGGTTATATAATCCAGTTAATTCATCGGTCACGGATAGCTGCCTTACTTCTGCTTCTGCCCTCAGACGTTCTTGGATTTCATGTTCTAAACGTTGATTTTGTTCGACCAGTTGTTGGCGTTGCTGTTGGATGAGTAATTGATTTTTTACTCTCATGAGCACTTCCTGCTCTTGAAATGGTTTGGTAATATAGTCTACGCCACCCAGCTCAAAGGCTCGTACCTTGTTTTCCAGTCGTTCGAGCGCACTGATAAAAATAACTGGTATCTGAGCACTCGCTTCCGATGCTTTTAACTTTTGGCAGACTTCGTACCCATTCATCTCCGGCATATTGATGTCAAGTAAAATTAGACTCGGTGGGTCGCGATGAATACCTTGGAGTGCCATCCTGCCGTTGAGGGCTTTACGCACAATATAGCCCTGTGACTCTAAAATTTTGGCTAACAAGCGCAGATTGTCTGGGGTATCATCCACGATGAGAATATTCCTTTCGGTCGCAAGTTTGAATAGAGTTGTCATGGGCTTGTTCCTAAATCTGGGTGAGAGTTGCGATCGTTTCAAGCTGAAAGTTATCGACCAAAGATGTCATCGCCGCGATGAAATCTTGTTTCTCCTTGGGAATTTGAGCGATCAATTCATAAAGCTTATTATCACTAAGATCGAGTGCTGCTTCATGAACTTCTGCAATCCACTTGGTTGGCATGGTTTTCAAGTCTGGAGTCAATATTTTTGGTGGCGAACCTGATGAGTCTGGCTGAAGTTTTTCGGCGTAGCAGTAGCGGACGCCCAAGTGATGAGCTATTTTGTCGAAAAGTGTGTCTTCAGTAAACGGCTTGGCAATGTAGTCATCGCAACCGACTTGCAGGCTGGCGATACGATCGTCCTCAAAAGCATAGGCAGTCAGGGCAATGATGCGTGTCATTGGTCTATTCTCCTGTGACATTTGCCCTGAGTTATCTGCTGATGACTCATGACTAATGACTAATGACTGTTGTGATCGAATCTGTCTCGTCGCTTCATAACCATCCATGACAGGCATTTGAATGTCCATCAAAATCAGGTCAGGGTTCCATGTTTGCCAACGATTGATCGCCTCTACCCCATTTTCCACCGCACACACATCAAACCCAAATGACTCCAGCAGTGTCATCAGCAGTTGCCGATTTTCTGGAACGTCTTCTACTACTAGAATTCGGTAGATAGGTTGCCCAGGTGCGAGCCCGATAATCCGATCGCTCGTTTCAGGTTTCTCTAAATCAAGGGACTCTGGTAGTTCTAAAACAACTTGGCAGGTAAAAGTCGAGCCTCGATTCAGGGTGCTTCGCACGGTGATATCGCCTCCCATCAGACGCGCAAACTCACGACTGATAGACAGTCCTAAACCTGTTCCTCGATCGTTGCGACCGCGATTGGTTTGCATGAAAGCGTCAAAAATCGATTCTAAATCTGAGGGAGAAATGCCAGATCCGGTATCCTCAACTTCGAGACACAGGGTAATAGTTGGTTTAATATCAGGTGGATTAGTGGCGCGATCGCAAATTGTACCGGATGGCATATCATCTGATGAAAAAGCTCGTCCGCGCAGGGCTATGCTTCCTGTTGTTGTAAATTTGATAGCATTCCCCAGCAGATTAATCAAGATTTGGCGAAGTTTTGCTTGATCCCCACAGACATAACGGGGAACAGTAGCATCCCACTCGCTGCTCAGATGTAACCCTTTCTCAGGCGCTTTGATGCTGAACATCTCGTTAATAGAACCCAGCAGTCGATGCAGATTAAAACAGCTTCGACTCAGTACCAATTGCCCTGCTTCAATCCTAGACATTTGCAAAACATCGTCGATCAATGTCAGCAGGTGTTCTCCACTACGGGTAATGATCCCTAAATGCTCTTGAAATTCTTCTGGGATATAGGGGCTGCGGTTCATAAGCTGGGTAAATCCCAGAATGGCGTTGAGTGGCGTTCTGAGTTCGTGGCTCATGTTCGCAAGGAACTGGCTTTTGGCACGGTTGGCTATTGCTGCCTTTTGTGCAGCGTGTTCTAGGGCAGCTTGCGAAAATTCTAACACCGCCAGCATGAGGATATGCCTCATTTCGGCGGCAGCTTCTAACTCTGCAATCTGCCAAGGATAAGACATCTCCCGCACTGTCTCTTGCCACAGTTCAAAGGATTTGCGGGGACACAGGTGCATTTTTCCAATTTCGTCGATCGACACAGCATCTTGTGGATTACCTGCCCAGTTTATGGTTTGAATTTGTTCGGGTCGGAACCAAAGAATATGGTATGACTTTTGTTTGGCATAGCATAGGAAGATTGAGATTGCTAAAACACCGCTAGCTCGATCTTTGAATTGCTGGGCTTGGGGATACAACTGAGACAACGAAGCTGTTGCAAACACTCGTTCTTTATTCTGTTCCAGCAACCACTGCACGAGTTCGTCTACCTCAGCTTCCGATGGTGTTTGACCCACCAATGTCAAACGACCATCGAGCAGAATTGCAGCTCCCTGAGCATGAACTAAATCTAGCAATTGAGAAGCATTTTCGCTCAATACCTGTTCGATAAAATTAGAATCTCGCCGGAATGCCTGCTGAAGTTGATCCTGAATCGTTTTCGCCTGCGATCGGTAAACGTTCAATTCTCGATCTTGCTGATGCACCAGTTCGATCGAGGCAAATTGTCCTAAAAATTCACAGGTTTTGCGAGTTTCGTAATCTACCAATCGCGGGCTGTAATGGTGACAGGCAATTAATCCCCAGAGACGCCGATCGTCAATTAACGAAATCGTCAGTGTCCCAGCCACTCCCATATTCTGCAAATATTCAATGTGGTAGGGAGATACTCCCCTTAACACACAAGCACTTAGATCCTGGGGTGTATCGCTTACGGGATGGTTGGTAGGAATTAGGCGGACCGGAGTGTAATTGATATTGGGAATTTGGCGTATCCAATTGCGGTAAAACAATTTGCGGGCGGGTACGGGAATATCGATCGCCGGGTAATGCAATCCCAGGTAGCTTTCTAGATAGCTTTCTTTCTCTTCAGCAATCACCATCCCATGGTCATCGGCTTCAAAGCGATAAATCATCACGCGATCGAACCCGGTCATGGCTTTTACTTCTTTAGCAATGGTTTGAGCTAAATCCGAAATATCGATCGCACTGCGAAAGTTGAGGATAACTGTTTGCAGACGCTGATAAAAATCTATTGAATGATTATTTTCAATAGTCAATTGGGGTTCGATCTCCAGAATCAACTCATCTGGTAGTTGATGCAGTGTGCTTCTAAATGTTTGAATCTTCCCGTCTTTTAGAGGTATTTTTAGATCGAAAGTATTATGAATGTTGAGTTCTTCTTGATTTAGATGCCTGACAATTTCCTGTACTTGCTCGTGACCCAATAAATCTGGCAATGGCTGACCTAGCAATTCTAGGGCAGAAATGCCAAAAAACTGTTCTACATTTTCGCTAGCTTGTAAAATATTGAGGCTGTTTCCTTGCATCAATAAAACGATTCCGTGGGGCTGAATATGACCAGGAGCATACACGGATTCTTCACTGCATTCCTCTAAGCTTGTTAAATTTAAAGGAGTGATTTGGGAAAATTTGGTAATTTTATGAGGCATTTTAGAGCAGTAATGTTAAATAAAAATCAAGGAGGCTTTGGTCAAGAATTACCAATAACTAGATTGTATTCTTGTTGGCTGTTCCTAATTCCCTAGTCCTAATCAAACGTTTAACTGCACAACAGCTTATAAATCCAATGGAGGAATTCCACTTGGGAAATTACCTCGAATTAGATTAATGATTTTCTCAAATTGATACTGGTTGGCGAGTTCCGTCAGATGAGTACCGAATTGAGTGAGTTCTGAGGAAAGTTGAGCTACCAGTTCAACGATCGCAACATCATCCCCACATAAAGCAGCATCTTCCAACTCAACCACCCATACTTTTGGTAATGTCGCCAGAAGCATTGGATCGAGGGAATCTGACACGGAAGAGGCAACAGAACAGAAATAAGAAGGAAAACAATCTGTTCCCCGTTCCCCTTTTTCTGTTTCCTCTTCCTGATATACATACTCTAAGCCTAGGTATTCCGCCATCTTAAGAAATAGGGTCTGTTCCCGGAACGGCTTGCTGATGTAGTCGTTGCAGCCAGCAGCCAAGGCGAGGGCGCGATCGCTCTGGGAAGCCTGGGCCGTAAGTGCAATAATGATACTGTTCGGTCCGTCTTCCATTGCCCGAATTTGCTTCGTAGCCTCGTATCCATCTAACACGGGCATCCGAATGTCCATCCAGGTTAGGTCTGGTTGCCATTGTTGCCAAATCTGCACAGCTTGCTGTCCGTTGGTAGCTTCTTTTACCTCTAATCCTAATTGTGTCAGTAATCTGACCATTAGCAAGCGATTTTCTGCTTGATCATCAACCACCAAAATGCGATGATCCCCTTGACAGGGAGCCAGCCCAATCACGAGGCGATTATTCTCTTCGGGTGTAACATTAACTCCACTGATCGGGCTGACGGGAAGGGTAAAGGTGAAGGTACTCCCCTCTCCCAGAGTGCTGCTAACAGAAATTTTTCCGCCCATGAGTTCCAACAATTTGCGACTAATGGTGAGACCTAGCCCCGTACCGCCGATCGATTGCTTCCCAGCTTGGGCTTGCACAAACGCATCGAAGATAGTATCGAGTTCAACCGATGCAATCCCTACACCTGTGTCAGCGATTACAAACTGGAGAATCGGCCGAGTTGTGGTTAATGCCCCTGTACCGTTCGCCTCTATACTGACTTGCAAAGTAATGCTTCCCCGATCGGTAAATTTGATGGCATTACTCAGCAGATTGAGCAAAACCTGACGCAGTTTTTGAGCATCGACAAGCATAAATTGGGGAACTTCTGGCGCAATCTCGAAACAAAGGTCAAGTCCTTTAGAACTTGCTCGTTCCGCCAACATATTTCGGAGGGAATGCAGCAGCGCAATTAAGTCTAATCCGCTGTCTTCAACTGTGCAGTGTCCCGATTCAATTTTCGAGAGATCCAACACATCGTTAATCAAACTCAAGAGGTGATCTCCACTCCGTCGAATTGTTTGCAGATCTTGTTTTTGGTTGGGAGTTAGGGAGGAGTCATGGGCCATCACCTGAGCAAATCCTAGAATTACGTTGAGAGGAGTGCGTAATTCGTGGCTCATATTGGCTAGGAAGGTACTTTTTGCCAAGTTCGCTGCTTCTGCTGCTTCCATTGCGTGCTGCAGTGCCAGTTCTTTACGTTTGCGATCGCTGATGTCTTTGTGCGTTCCAATCATCCGTAAAGGCTTACCATGTTCATCGTAGGCAACGACTTTCCCGTAGTTAGCGATCCACTTCCACTCGCCTGACTGGCAACGCACACGATAGTCAAAGGCATATTTGAGAGAGCTATCTTGCAAGTTACGATTGAGAGCGTCAAAAACCCACAATGTATCATCAGGATGAATCATCTGTTCCCACACGTTCACATCCATCACCAACTCACCGGGCTTGTAGCCCAGCATCTCCTGGTAGTAGGAATTAATGTAAACTTCTCCAGTTTCAATTTTCCAATCCCATAGTCCATCTCCAGAGGCTTCTAGTGCCAGCATTAAGCGTTCCTCACTGCGTTGTAAAGCGGTTTCCACTTGATGTTGTCGTGTCACATCGATCGCCACACCACCTACTAGCATTTGCCCAGATAAGTCGGGGATGAGAAATTTGTAAACCAGAAACTCACCCAGGGTTCCATCTCGACGGGACGCAATCTCAATCGTTTCAATTAGCTCGTTGGTGTGAGCAACGGTTTGGATATTGTCTAGAAATTGTTGGGCGATGGCGGCGGGGTAAAGTTCAAAAAGGGACTTTCCAATCACATTGTCAGTGGGTAGATCGAAGGTATTGAGATAAGTCTGGCTGGCATAAAGCATTACACCATTTTCATCGGTAATCCAGGCAGAGGCAGGGCTGTGATTCATGAAGGCTTGGAAGCGAGTTTCACTCTCTCGGAGTGCCTGTTCTGCTTGTTGGCGTTCCGCTTCGTTGCGTTTGCGATCGCTAATATCTCGACAGATACAGAAGTTCATCATCTCATCTTGTAATTCCACCCGGTTCCAGCTAATTTCTACGTCATATACAGAACCATCCTGGCGGCGATGTCGCGTTTCAAACAGCGGAATAACCTCCTCTCTCTGGAGCATAAGTTGTAGTTCTTCCCTCGTCCATTCAGCATCCCAATCAAACAGATTCAGATTCAGGGTTTCTTCTAGGGTGTAGCCCAGCATTTGAGCAAAACTGGGACTAGCTTGGACAACTTTTCCGACGGAATCCATGACAACAACACCGTCCAGGGAAGTGTTGAAGAAGGTTTTACTCCGCAAGAGTTCCTGTTCTAGTGCAAGTTCGGCTTTTTTGCGATCGCTAATATCTTTCATGAAGCAGTAATGCCCCATAAATTGGTGCTGTTCGTCGTAAGTTGAAATCATCACTAATTGGTTATAAAAAACCGAACCGTCTTTACGAATCCCTCTGGTTTCAACTTCAACTCTGCCCTCTTGCACCATCAGACAATAGGCTGCAACCAGTTTTTTCAACTCATCGGGGTGTACGGTTTTTTCCCAGGACATCCCGATCATTTCTTCTGGCTGATAGCCTGTCATGTCAGCATAAGCTTTATTCACATATAAGTAGTGTCCTTGTACATCCAGTTTGGAAATGCCGGACACCGCATTTTGCATTACCTCACTCATTTCTCTACGCTCTGCTTCTGCGTGTTTGCGATCGGTGATGTCTTCTGAAAAACAAAGTAGGTACTGGGGCTGATGCTGTTCGTCGTAAATGGGAATCTTCACCGTATGCAGCCAACATTTTCCCAGACTATGACTGTCAATGATTTCTTCAGCAATATCCTCGGTCTTACCTTTTTCAAAAGCTTCTCTATCCTTTTGATCAAAAAAGATAGCCTGTTCTCTTGGGAAAAAATCATAGCCACTTTTGCCGATCGCGTTTTCGGCTGAGATGCCAAATAACCGTTCGCTGGTTTTATTCCAAAACTGGAATACGCCAAATCGTTTAGGCTCTGCGTCCTTAACAAAAATTGCGAGCGGTAGATGATCCAGCAGTGCTTGTAAGAAATTGCGAGTTTTCTGGATTTCCAGCTCTACTTTTTTGCGCTTGCTAATATCAATAAACGTAACTACAGCTTGTAGGATTTTACCGTTTTGATCGAACTCTGGGTAGGCATTAACTAATACCCAAGCACAACCATCAATTTCTTTTTTGATTCCTAAAACATAATTTTTGAGGGAACTTCCACTGGATAAAACCTGATTTACCGGATATTCCTCTAGGGGCATCACGCTGCCATCTTCCCGCACAAAATGCCAGGCCGGAGATATCGCAGTTTTTCCCAGCATTTGATCCATTGAAAGCCCTAGTAATTCACCAGCTCTTTCATTACATAATTGAATGCTGGTATCTGTCGCATGAATCACAAAACCTGCATTTAAGTTATCGATTAATTGGCGATACCTGGCTTCGCTGACCTGTAAAGCAACTTCAGCTTGCTTGCGCTCGGTAATGTCGGTGTGAGAGCCAGCCATCCGAATTACGTTACCTGCATCATCCCAAAATGCCTGACCGCGATCCAAAATCCATTTGTAGGAACCATCTTTGCAGCGAACGCGATGTTCTGTGATATAAAAAGGAGTTTTCTTGGCAAAATGGTCTTGAACGGCTTGCATCACCCATCCCAAATCATCGGGATGTACCAGATTAGCCCATTCGTCTACAATGTTTTGGATTTCATGGTCTTCATAGCCCAGCATTTCCTTCCAGCGACTAGACAAGAAGACCTCGTTGGTTTGAACATTCCAATCCCAAATGCCGTCATTATTCCCGCGTACAGACAGTTCCCAGCGTTCTTCACTTTCACGTAGTGCTGCTTCTGCTTGTTTGCGGTCAGCAATATTCCGGGCAATCTTTGAGGCTCCAATTATATTCCCTACTTGGTCTTTAATGGGAGAGACACTCATCGAGACATCGATTAATGTTCCATCTTTCCTCAGCCTCTTTGTATCGTAGTGTTCGATGCGTTCTCCTCGCTGGATTTTGGTGAGAATTTCGTTTTCCTCATCTCGATAGTCTGCGGGAATCAGTTTTCTCCCTGATTGCCCTACTATTTCTGCCGCTGTATAGCCAAAAATTGTTTCGGCTCCTACATTCCAACTTGTAACTACACCCTCTAAATCTTTACTAAGAATGGCATCTTCCGAAGATTCAACGATCGCAGCTAGTCGAGCGATCCCAATTTCGGCCCGTTGTCGTTGGTGAATTTCCCACTGCAACTGGCGATTTACTTTTTTGAATTTATCGACTTTGCCATAACTAACTTGTGCGAGATACACGACCAAAATTAGCAGCAACACTAAAATTAAGCCACCAATTAACACAATTGTTGGCAAATAAAAATCTTCCTTTTCTACTAAATATAATAAGTTTGGATAAATATCTACTCGCCACTCGGCACTATAGGCTCTTATTACAACTGTTTTATGCAGTGAATAATGAGATGAAAGCTCTTGACCGTAGATCAATTGTGTGCCATCATATATAGCCACCTTGTACCCAGGAAGCACTTTTAAAATACTGTCAAATAGAGTTTTAAACTTAAAAACTCCGACAATAAACCCATCAAACCGCTCCCCTACAAATACCGGAAAACTTGCTAGAAATCCTTGACCCCCTTGAATGAGGGAAACATTGCGAGTTAATATAGGTTGACGCAAATCACGAGCCACTTGCAAAGTGATTTTGCGACGCAGTTCCCGATTAAGATCTAGGTTTTGCGCTGCCTCATTCCCAGCCAGTGGCACAATCGATCGCACTTTAAATGATGGATCGACTAATGCGATCGCCTGATAACCGTAGAAATCCTTTACATAAGCCTCAGCATCGGCTTCCCAAAGAGCATTTGGTGTACCGCCATTGGCTTCCCAGCGATTCGCCATTTGTCGAAGTGTCAGCATCCGAATTGATAATTCTTCGGTCAGTTTTGACTGAATCGCATTGGCTTCCTGCTGAATTAACTGCTCAATGTGAATTTGTCCGTTGATGGTTAGCTGTTGCCACGTAAATAAAACACCAAGAGAGGCCACCACACCAAGCAAAAGAGGTAGCAATCGTTTAAGTGGTGTTTGGCATAAAGTTATAATTCCCTTGAGTCGAGGTATCATCATAAATCAAGCGATAAATGAATAGATGTGTATTCCCTTTCTTGGGCTAGAGTGGGGTAATTTAATGAGGCAATAAAAAAAGTTTCGAGCGTGAAAACCAGTTAGGCATAAGACAATATCTAAACTTTATACCTCCTCCAGTGAGCTATTAGATTTCACCGGCAAAGAATGTTGTTCATTAAGCCCTAGCCCTTTAACTAGATTTAGAGAGGGCGATGAGCAACATCTGTTCAGATTGTAAATAGGTGTTGTTTGCCAACATTGGCGACAAAACCAGTAGATTTGATGCTGGCGAACGTGACGGAGCATTTGATTCGAGCAGCAGGGGCAGTATGTCATAAAGACCTATTTTTTAACTAAGGGGTATTTCACTCTTGTTGCAAAGTGCTGTAAGCTCGCTTGAAGCAACGATAACAAGACTCTAGAGAAAAAAAATAAAGATTTGGTAAAGAATATAAAAGGGTTAAGGAAAAGATACAAGTTTAAACATTCCGTAACAAAATTAAAAGCGAAAAGAATTTTTATCCCACAATACGCACCTTGTAATGTCACATCTTTTGTGTGATAATTCTACACTATTCCGATGGAGCTTTTGAGACCCATTCCTACATAAAATCATTTTCCTGTTCCCTGTTCCTTGATTTGATATGAGAGTCTAAATCTTAGCCCTACGCCTTTGTATGAAGGTATCGCGGGCAGGCAGTCTGGTCTAGAAGATGCGGTATCAGGAGCAATCGATACCTTCGCTAGCGACGGAAGGCTCTTAGTAGGAGAAGCGCTGAAATAGGGTTTAACTCCAAGCCAATATTCAGTTATACCGGAGAAGCCTTTAACCTGCATTTCTTACGGCATAATCTTGCCAGCAAGCGACACTGAATGGAAAGAAACAGTCAATAATTATATTCGCAATCAAAGTTCGACGAACCTGTCGTAAAAAGTGATCGGGCGAAATTCTCCTTTCCTAACGATGAGTGTCGCCGATCAAGATAAATGTATTTGAACCCAACAAATCGGGCAAGATACTGGGCGCGCACCAGAAGAATAGGGGTCAGGTGTGGATATTGTCAGGGCAAGTCCGATCGCTGCAACCAGTGGCGTCAATAGGCTCTAAACTGGATTCAGGAAGGCGCGCAGCACAGGTTTAGGAGGGTCATCAGTGACAGAAAAAAGTTATCAATCGTCTTCTCTACCCACCTACGCGCGAAAAGAACTGCGGGAATTAGTTCGATCGCAGTTAAGGGCCCTGTTGGAAGAAGGAGACTTTAAAGGAGCAAAAGCGATTTTGCACCCGGTGCAGGAAGCAGACATAGCTGAAGCTATCGAAGGCCTGCCAGAAACCATGCAAGTAATAGCTTTCCGCTTGCTTTCCAAAGACGAAGCCATCGCAGTTTACGAGTATCTCGACTCCAGCGTTCAGCAGTCCCTCTGCGAAAAATTCAAACGCCAAGAAGTCATTGACATTGTAGACAAAATGTCCCCGGACGATCGAGCTAAACTCTTTGACGAACTGCCGGCAATATTAGTCCGTCGTCTGTTGGGTGAATTAAGCCCGACGGAACGAGAAGCCACGGCCCAACTTTTGGGCTACGAAGCCAGTACCGCCGGTCGGATCATGACCCCGGAATATATTTCTCTCAAAGAAAGCTTTACCGTCGCCCAAGCTTTAGACAGAATTCGCTCTTTGGCTAAAACTACCGAAACAATTTATTCTCTTTACGTCACCGACGCCGGACGCAGCTTGACCGGTATTTTATCCCTGCGGGATTTAGTCACTTCGCCCCTCGACAAAACTGTAGGCGAAATTATGACCCGCGACGTAGTTTCTGTTCAAACAGGAACGGATCAAGAAGAAGTAGCTAGGCTGATCCAGCGTTACGATTTTTTAGCTGTGCCCGTTGTAGACCGCGAACAGCGGCTGGTCGGGATCATTACAGTTGACGACGCGATCGATATTTTAGAACAAGAAGCAGCCAAAGATATTTATACCTTGGGCGGCGTCCAGTCCGGCGGCGACAATTATTTTCAGACCGATTTAATCACTGTTGCCCGGAAAAGGGTCGTGTGGCTGTTTGTTCTGCTTTTAACTAATACTGTCACCGGCGCAATTATTAGAGCTCAAGAAGATATTTTGAACCAAGTAGTCGCCTTAGCAGCTTTTATTCCCCTGCTGACTGGCACTGGAGGCAATGTCGGAGCTCAGTCCTCAACAGTTGTAATTCGCGGTTTGAACACTGATGAAATTACAGCAATGGGGCCGTTTCAAGTAATTGTTCGCGAGGGGATGGCGGGAGCGCTGCTAGGAGCTATATTGGGGACTGTAGCGACGGGCTGGGCTTATACTTTGCAAGGGAGTTTAGCAGTGGCACTCGCGGTGGGAGTGAGTTTGTTTGCGATCGCAATTTTAGCTTCTATTGCCGGTTCAGCTCTGCCGTTTCTATTTCGTTCTTTGGGTTTAGACCCCGCTTTAATGTCTGCTCCCTTTATTACCACCGCAGTTGATGTCCTTGGGGTCTTGATTTATTTCACTTTAGCTCGACTAATTTTGCAGCTTTAATATATTTAATTAGATGGCTGTGAATAAAAAACTTAATCTGTTTTTCACCACTGCTAAATTCGGGGTTTACGTGCGATTACATACCGGATATCTGCCGTCGCGCGTACTTTATTTTTATCCGCATACTTGCACCAGTTGAAAAAAAGAATGCAACTATAGGCACTCGATCCAAACTCCGAGCCTCATCAGTCATTCCCCCTCTAAAATCTAAAATCTAAAATCTAAAATGGTATTAGCCTATGTCATCATCCAATTCACCCACCAAAATCCAAAATCCCACGTCCAGCAATTTGTTAGAAACTGCTGAAGTGGTTTTTATTGCTGCCTCTGCTGTGGGATTGGCTGCTAGTTTGGTTTGGGGGCAGAGCGTTTATGCTCAAGTGCCTGTAGTGATTTCGTTGGTGTTGAATTTTGTGAATCGGCAGAAGCTGCACAAGCAAGTTAAAGCAAGTACGGCGGCCACGTTCGATCGCGTAAATCAACAAGCAGCTACTACCGATCGCGCGATCGAGCAATTGCAACTGGCTGTAAATGCTTTAGACGAAGCTCTTGCTCAAACATCTCGCGAAAATCTCAATGTTGCGCCTGGAGAAAACGTACACTCTCTAATTTCAGCCATTGAGAACCTGCGCCAGCGACTAATAATTTTAGAAAAAACTATTAAAATGATTCAAAGCGAGATAGAACTCACTAGCCGCCAATTCAAACAGCGACCAGAGTTGCAACAAGTCGAAACTTTGACCACAATAATTCTGGACTTGCAGCAGTTTATCAACGAACTGCCGCAGTGGGGAAATTTGCAGCAGCGGCAGCTAACAGAACTTCAGCAAAAAGTAGACAATGCTTTGGCTGAGCTTTCAGAAGAAATTGCTTCGATTCCCAACCGCGTGCAAGAAGCAGTGGGCGATCGCAATTCTCAACCAGAGAGTTCTGCCGAGCCAAATAAGGCCGCTCGACCTAAAACCTACGATGTTGAGAAAATTCGCCATAAGTATCCCAGAGCTTATGTCAAGTGGAGTCGGGAAGAAGATGAGAAGTTGAAGAATGAATATGCTAGCGGTCAACCAATTGGTGAATTAGCAAAGAAATTTCAGCGACAATCTGGGGCCATTCGTTCGCGCTTACAAAAATTAGGATTAATCGAATAATAATCATTGGTAATTTGTAATTTGTAACCGCAGACAACAGTCAACAGTCAACTGACAACTGACAAATAACAAAGCGATCGCCCTTTTTTTCAAAAGAGCGATCGCTTTGTTTCTGTATTCAGTACCGGCTGCCAACAGCGGGCCACTAACATTACATCTCAAGGCTTTTTAGCCTGGGTCTACCTGATTTTAGAAATCTTGGGGTAACAAAGAACTTAAACGCTCCAACAAAGGATCGGAATTCCGAGGAGGAGCAACTTCAGCATCAGACACTACATTATCATCCGCCACAGATTCAGACTCAATCGGGCCAGGCTCTACTACTTTTGAAACTGGGGCAAAAGAAACTTGAGCAAACTTACTGTTAACACTCCCCTGCAACTGATCCAACTGGGCGCCCAGTTGACTCAGGTGATGTTCCAGTCCCTCCAAACGGCTTAATTCCTCTGCCGAAACATTGTGCTCAAACTCAGCAAATTTTTCCACAAGTTCAGCAATACGCTGTTCCAACCGCTGAAAGCTCTGTGTAGAGCTAGCAGACTCAGATACAGACAAAAACTGCCACAAAGCTTGCTTGCAGAGATTGCTGAAAGTCTGATACTTCGTGAAAGCCAACTCTTTTTCAATAGCGGCCAGCAAAGTTTGATCCGCAGCATCTTCCGTAAACGCCACCGAGAAATTCGCCTTATTTTTTGCCCACAGTGCCATAGGGTTCAAGCCTTAATGCGTTACTTTATCGTGGCTAGCTGAGCCTCAGCATAAATAAACTGTCCCAAAGCATTAGCTTTCCGGGAAGGCTGAGCCAAGTGAGCCTTAAGATTGGCGTCTTTAAGCAAAGGTTGCAAAACCTCCCAGAAAAACTCGCCGCCACCGCCAGTCAGAACCACATCCGTCACACGTTCCGGCAGCCACTGCACCAAACGTTCGGACAGTTCGTTAGCGAAAGCCTCGCGCAAATCCTTAATAATCGGATCTAAATTAGTCGGCTTAGTCGCTCCTCTGGGACGGTAAAAACGCTGGCCTTCGGGTTTATTCACCGCTTCCAGTAAAGACAGAGATTGAGGGTCTGCTCCCGGAATCTTTGAGGCAACTTGTTCGTAGAACTTGTTCATTGCGAAGGAATCGCTCTTTGAAGCCGCCCGGGCGAACCGGAAACGATCGACCATTAACAAATCGGTAGTTTGGTGTCCGATATCCACAACGGCCACCGACAGTTCCGGCAACTCCGGCGTAAACTCCTTGTTATCTTGAGCCTCACACCAAATCAGGCTGCCGAACCCTTCCGGCATTACCCAAACGTGACTGATGTTAATATCCACACGCTCGCCCCGGTACACCACAACGTGGGGAGAACGCAGTTGGCTGATAATCTCTTCCTTTTCCTTCTCAAACTGATCCTGCGAATAAAACGGCAAACCCAGCACAACTGCTATTTCGCCCTTCATCTGGAAATATCCAGCACAGGAAAAGACCTTAACCAAAGCATCTACTACTTTCGACTGGTCAGCGCCACCGAGATTAGCGCCAAAATCAGCAGCCAATTGGCCGATCGCGTAACCCCTGCCCTGGTACTCCAGCCACATATCCAACAGAGGGTCTGTTGCTTTGGACTCAAAGCTGCCACCCCGAACCTTTTCCACGGGCATAGTAGCCACGTTGGCAGGGATGAAAACAACGCCACTCGGGTTGCGACTCACGCAAGCTTTAGTTGCCGTCCGACCCAAATCAGCACTAATAATCGATTTGTTAGAAGCGACTTTAGTCTGCTGGGTCAGCATAGCCGAATTAGGAACAAGCTGTCTAGTTGTCATTGAAATGTGTTACCTCACTGAGCCTCACCATTATCATGCCTTATCCCTTGACACTGCCACGCTTAAAGACAGTGGGTTTTGCGGCGATTCTTCTAACTCTACCTAGATCGGTATCGAAATCAGCACCAAATATTATATTCGGGACGATCGCCCTTACCGTAACTAACCTAACTTTTTCTGGAGCGATCGTCCTCGAAGCTCTGTTGCCTGAGAGTGCATTGTTAAGTTAAATTTAGTTAAGATTCTGAGTGTAAACTTTTGTCGCACTTCTCCGACACCGCGATCTTACCCGATCTGTCCCCAATTCAAGGCATCCGCATTTATGAAAATTTCTTGGCGAACTATACTACTTTGGACTTTACCCGCCTTAGTCATCGGCTTTTTCTTGTGGCAGGGAGCCTTTGCCCCATCCCCGGCAGAAATGAGCAAGAACACCGCCAGCACCCGCCTGAGCTACGGTAGATTCTTAGATTACTTAAACGCCGGTCGAGTGACCAGCGTTGACCTTTACGACGGAGGTCGGACGGCTATTGTCCTAGCAGTCGATCCCGAACTGGACAATCACGAGCAGCGGTGGCGGGTAGACTTGCCCTCAAATGCCCCGGAACTGGTTTCTAGGCTCAGAGACTCCAAAATCAGCTTCGACACTCACCCACTACGCAACGACGGTGCTGTCTGGGGACTTTTAGGCAATCTAGTATTTCCCCTCTTGTTAGTAGGAGGCCTGTTTTTCCTCTTCCGCCGCGGTGGCAACGTGCCAGGGGGCCCTGGCCAAGCCATGAACTTTGGCAAATCCAAAGCTCGCTTTCAAATGGAAGCTAAAACAGGCGTACTGTTCGACGACGTAGCAGGCGTTGAGGAAGCCAAAGAAGAACTACAAGAAGTGGTGACATTCCTCAAAAAACCCGAACGCTTCACCGCAGTCGGGGCGAAGATTCCCAAAGGCGTGCTGCTAGTGGGCCCTCCCGGAACTGGTAAAACCCTGCTAGCAAAAGCGATCGCAGGCGAAGCCGGCGTGCCTTTCTTCAGCATCTCCGGTTCGGAATTTGTGGAAATGTTCGTCGGTGTCGGCGCTTCCCGCGTTCGGGACTTGTTCAAGAAAGCTAAAGAAAATGCTCCTTGCATCATCTTTATCGATGAAATCGATGCAGTGGGCCGCCAGCGTGGCGCCGGTATCGGCGGCGGTAACGACGAACGGGAACAAACCCTGAACCAGTTGCTGACCGAAATGGACGGTTTTGAGGGCAATACTGGCATTATCATCATTGCTGCTACGAACCGCCCCGACGTGCTCGACTCAGCGTTGCTGCGTCCGGGACGTTTTGACCGCCAAGTTAGCGTAGATACGCCGGATATTAAAGGCCGCTTGGAAATTTTGGAAGTTCACGCGCGCAACAAGAAATTGTCTCCGGAGATTTCTTTGGACGCCATCGCCCGCCGCACTCCTGGTTTTACCGGCGCTGATTTGGCTAACTTGCTCAACGAAGCTGCGATTTTAACCGCCCGCCGCCGGAAAGAAGCGATTACGATGCTCGAAGTTGACGATGCAGTCGATCGCGTGGTAGCAGGTATGGAAGGCACTCCTTTGGTGGACAGCAAGAGCAAGCGCTTGATTGCTTACCACGAAATCGGCCACGCGATCGTCGGTACAATTATTCAAGCCCACGATCCCGTTCAAAAAGTTACCTTAGTTCCTCGCGGACAGGCCCGCGGCTTGACTTGGTTCATGCCCAGCGAAGACCAAGGTTTGATTTCAAGATCGCAAATTTTAGCCCGGATTAGCGGTGCTTTGGGTGGCCGCGCAGCCGAAGAAGTAGTTTTCGGAGATGCCGAAGTAACCACCGGTGCCGGCAACGACTTGCAGCAAGTCAGCGGTATGGCACGGCAAATGGTGACTCGCTACGGGATGTCTACCTTGGGCCCGATCGCCCTGGAAGCTCAGCAAAGCGAAATTTTCCTCGGCCGCGACTACACAGCGCGATCGGAATATTCCGAAGAAATAGCCTCTCGGATTGACGGACAAGTTCGATCGATTGTCGATCACTGCTACGACGACGCGCGCCGAATTATTCGCGAAAATCGCACTGTGATCGATCGCTTAGTCGATTTGTTGATCGAAAAAGAAACCATCGACGGCGAAGAGTTGCGCCTAATCGTCTCTGAATACACTTTTGTTCCTGAAAAAGAACAATACGTTCCTCAACTTTAAAAAGAAGAGTGAATATTGAGGGCGAATAGAATTCGCTGCTACACAAACAAAGTCCGCCTGCGCGGACTGAAGAAATTCAACCCGCGCAGGCGGGTTTTGTCTGTGTAGCAGCGGTTTCAACCGCCGAGTCAAAAGAAACTTCTTCCTCCTGCTATACATTGGTGACAAGTTAAGACTGTAAGTCTTTTGTCAAGAGGCTTTTAGAGAATTGTTGAAAAAAAACTGGTCAGACC
>NZ_JAUPTE010000063.1:0-37822 GCF_036701705.1 Microcoleus sp. w1-18aA5
TTTTGGATAGGCAAGCGTGTAACAACTCTGCTGCCTATCTTTTTTTACCACAAGTTGGCTCAATCCTTACTAGCTATGGGTTTCAGGTGGGTTGTCACCCCCCCAGGTATAAAATATGATGTTTAACTGATTTGTTGTCTGATTTTTGAATTAATGAACCGCAGAGGGCGCAGAGAAGAGATAAAGAAGAGAAAGAGAGACAGAAAATTAATTGTTTGAATGTAATTGGGTATGAAGGTAATTTGGAGTTTTTGTCTGGTTTTGGCGGTACTGCTGTGGGGTGGCGTTGCGAGGGCGGGGGTTTTGGGCGATCGCATATCAAGTTTTCCCGATTGGGAAAGCAAGCCTTCTATCGCTGTAGCTAAGGGAGATTTGGTATATCCAGACTGGATGGCGGGGAATTGGAATGTTGCTAGCACTTTGGTAGATTTAGCCTCTCCTTTAGCGCCAAATATTGTCACGCCAGGGTTTGAAAGCAACCGCCAGTATTTGCAGCAGCCGATATTATTTAAAGTGCGATTTCAACCTAAAAAAAATCTTGGGTTAATTTCTAATTTAACATTTAAAAAGGCTCAAAAGATTGTAGCCGATCGCAATTTTAACGGTTTGAATATTGCCAAGGCTTATTTAGGCGATCGTGGCGTACTTTCAGTGAAAGTCGATCCGACCAATCCCAACCGCCAAATTACTGTTTTGAAAGGGGAACGCCAATTAATTTCGATTGTTACCAGTCGGGGAACTGAGACGCCGAATCCTCGCGAGTTTGTGTCTACAGAGATTTCTCAGCAGATTTTTCGGGGAGAGTCTGATATTTATTTAAACGAGGTGGAAACTACAACTGCTTATCAAGTTGTTGGAGGTGGGAAAAATGGCGATTCTGCGAGTAAAAGAATTGAGGCGGATCAGGTGACAGCGATTTATTTGTCGCCACAAGACCCGGATTATTTTGCGGCTGGGGGGCATCCTGTGGCTTTGTACCGATATCGGTTGGAGTTGGTGCGGGCATAATTAAACTGTCATCTCGATCTACCTAGCAACTTCAACTTCAACCAATCCATTATCGACTCGCAAGGTAGTGTGATCAATACTTGGGCTGATGTGATTAACCGCGCTAACTTGGGTATGGAAATGATGCACGAACACAATGTTCACAACTTCCCGCTTGATTTGGTTGCTGGCGAAACAACTCCTGTAGCAATGGTTGCTCCTTCTATCAATGGCTAAGTTTTAGCTTTTGATTGACCAATAGCGCTCCTAGTAATATGGGCGCTTTTTGTTTACAGTAGAGCATATGATCTGTGTTCGCCCTACCTCCTCACTGGCTGAAATCCCTGCACAAAACTCACCCAGCGTAGTAATTTATCACCTGTAATATCTAGGATGGGAATGTTGAAACTTCTGACAGCGGGGCGACCGACTTCACCAGCCGAAAAAGTCACATTCGTAGGTTCCGACTTACCTAAACCATAGGCACTAGCTATTTGATTAGCAAGTCGGCAGGTTATTACAAAACTTCCCATATTAATCGTGCCACCCCCAGCCTCGTAATTCCAAGTAATACCGGGTGTTAAATTTTCTTGTTGACACATAAAGTGGGTGACTTCAAACATTTTGGCAATGTGAACGTCATATTGCCTTAACCGTCCTCCATACGCCGATGCTGTGGTATCGCTTTCTGGTACTACAATCGATCCAAATCCTTCGTCAAAACCAAGCTTCACCGGCAGCGCTGTGGAACTTGTAAGCGGTTGACTCGCTTGGGGTTGTACGCGAGTCGATGACATCTGTATTGGTTTGACAAATTGACTATTAGCGCGAATAAAACAACCTTGCGCCGCACCAGCAGTGTAGGTTTTTCCTACAAAAAGCCAAGGTAAAGCCCTGGTATCACGGAAAGTAACACCAGCATTACCAGGAAAGCTTTCAAAACGCTGTCCCTGTTTTAAAACACCAACTACAGACCAATTAAAAACATCAAATGGAGTGGGGTTGTCAACACGCATAAATTCTTCAAAAGAAGAATTCATACGACAATTTAACCCCTTTGGATCTGGGTCTACTACTTCCCAATAAGTATGATAATATCTTCCCGTATAATCCCCTTGATTATTAGGACTAGGGAGAGGTGCAGTAGAACCCAGTTTAGCTATGCCTAATACCAGAAGAGTTGCAAGAGAAATAGTTTTTAATTCTTTTAACATGGGTATCACTTTTTAAACACTAAATTTATTGTAAGGATTCAGGTCACTGAACTCCTTGCTGGGCAAAGACTTTAGATATGGAGCTTGATACTCAATCAATCGCTATTCTCAATAAACCACGAAAAACTGTCACTTCTCCTCGTTTATTGACAATTAAACACGAAAGACAAAAACCCTTATTTTGCCCTAAAACCCTTGCCAGACAAGCGTTGGAGCCGCAAGTTTTTAGACCTGAATCCTTACAATTTATTGACCATCAAATTGCGATCGCACGTCTTCAACAATCTCGACCCCCCCCTCATGGGATGAAAAGCCGATTCACACCCATATAGGCATTAATATTAAGCACAATCTCAATTAGACCTTCAACACAAAGCTCTCGATCCTCGGTGTCTCTGAGCAAAAGTCCCAAGTAAATTAACAGGTTACAGGCGATCGCGCTGTGGACTTCTGAACCTACTGGCATAGCGATAATCTCTCCGTTAAAGTATTCGTGACGTTCTTCGGCTGTTTCCTCGATCGCCCGGTATTCATCTGGAGTAAAGCGAGTCTTTGTCGCATCGGGAAGATTTGGCGGGTTGGTTGAAGCAATAACCACGATCGCACCTCGTAAATAATTAGACCTTAAATAATTATGGCTTACAGCTAGATAGTTTTCCTAACCCAGAGGCGTTTTCTGAATTTCATTCAAATTCCCTAAAGAACTCTCCATGCCTTTTTCCAATTCTGCTTCACAACCGCTAAATTCTCGCTTTCCTTTTATTTTTAACACTCAATTGCTTGGTAATAGATGTATAATAATGCAAAGCAAAAATCAGATTAATGCCAAAAAACACCAAAGTTAAAACAAAGGTAAAAAAAGACGTAAACGACAGTCGGGAAGTCATCGTAAACATCGCCAAAATGATTGAGCAAAGCCCAAAACCGGCAGCAAAAGAACTTAAAAGCAGCAACCGCACCTTAGACATAGTTTAATTTAAAGATTATCAGTAAAATGCACTCTTGGCACCTAACGATGAGTGCCAAATGATACTTATTACTATATAGCGGAATTGCTCAGTTCCGCCAAGGGCAAAACGACTGCTTTCCTAAAAAGGTTTGAATTATACAGAAAAATACAGCCCACGCTCTTGTAAACTCCTGTTGCTCGACTTAATATCAATCAAAGGAATTCCCCAGCCTCCGCGAGCATTCCACCTTTCGCCGTACAGTTACCGCAACCGCAATCCCGCTGACAGTAAAGTATTAGCTTCCAAAACCGCGCTTTCCCTGGGATTCCAAACATTGCCAAAATCCACAAATGGCGTCACCTGCAAAACTCCTTGCTTGTCGCGGGTGCGCTGGCATCGGATACCGCAAATCGGCTGAATCAAAAATCCCGCTAGGGGTAAGCATTGCATCCTGACAGTAACCCCGCAAGATATCTGAGCCCCCTCTAGCGAATTGTTCGATCGCCAAAAGCTCTGCCCCTGCCCCAGCCAATTCCCCATCCGATCGTACCACCAGCAGCCTCTCAGCAGCCAAAAACCGCACGTACTGCTATTGACCACGAGGTCAAAAATCAACTGTCAGGGCTGCTGCTCACCGTAGCGCCAAATGCTGCAACTCCCTAACAGAACTGCGATCGCGCCACCAAGACATCTCTCTCTCCCCTTTAAGTAAAATCCTGAAACAGCCTCAGCACCGCAACCCGATTTCTTCCCCGATTATCTGCTGCCGACGACAGTGGAAAATCCTTTCCCAGCAAAGATGTATCGCTTTCTCGACTGCGAGTACCAATACCGATCGCGATTTCTCTTCTCGGATTTTGCACGATCGGCTCGCGGTAAATCAACTGCCAACTACTTCCCATCGATCGACTTTGATCGTACCGGCAATGTTAGCAATTCTGCAGGCTGTGCCGACGCGGGAACAGCAGGCGGCAAAAGCTGTGCGGCTGAAGGCAAGGGCTTTGGTGGCGTGGGTTATGGGAGGGGAGCCGAATTTGACAGCCGCGGGTTGGGAATCGGAAATTCGTGTCTGTTTTCTCCTCGGTTCGGCAATTGAGGGAGAGTGTCTGCGGGCTCACTTTGGGTCAATTGATCGAGTTCCGGGATGCTATTTTCTTGCTCTTTACTGCCTCTATTTAATTCTGAACCCGAGTATAAATCACGAAGCCGATCGCGATCGTCTGCTGTTTCTTGATTTAGTTTGAATTGAGGCGGTAAATTATCATGCAAAATTGGCGCTTGCACCCCTGAGTCGGTACCAACCATCGACTCACCCACACTTAAAGCTGATAGCAGTGCGGGGCAAATAGCTGCAATTGAAAAACCAAGTGCTAATGCCTTGAAAAACTTGATTTTACAAAAGCCTCTCGAAAATTGCACGGGCATGACAGATTAGCCATATTTGATAGTTATTTACACTTACGATCGGGCGCGGCCGGCGCAATTGCAAGGAATAAAATTACTCTATCACTTTTGACAGAGTTAATTCCTTAAGTCAATATAAAGATAGTTGACAGCACTCTTATTTTATGTACTAAATAATTACTGAAAAAAACTCTGACCTCCCAAGCTAGCCATCTTGCAAGGAATAAAATTACTCTCTCACTTTTTAAACACTTAATTCCTTAAGTCAATATAAAGATAGTTGACAAAACCTATGTTTTGTGTGTTAGACAATTGCTGAAAAAAACTCCGACCTCCCAAGCTAGCCCTGTAGGTCGGCGGAGCATTCTATCAAACCTGCGATCTGAGAAATAGGTAAATTTTGATACAGATTACTACATTTTATTGAGCTGCGATCGCAATTCTTCCAACTCAGCGTCAATCACCGGGCTCGACTCCGAGCTACTAGCTGCTGCCGTTTTACCCGCTGCCGGCAATTGACCTTGAGACACAGAACCCCCGGTCAGTTGAGCTTTCATCTGAGCCAACTCGTCGTCAACATCGCCGCCGCTTTCGAGCAAGCGGAACTGTTCCTCTAAATTGCTGCCGCCGGCGGCCAATTCTGCCGAAGCCCCCGCGCGAGCTTCAATCTGCAAAACTTTTTCTTCCATGCGATCGAAAGCCGCCATTGAACTGCCAGTATTCAAGGTGCCAATGGTATTGTTGAGCTGTTCCTGAGCTTTAGCAGCGGATATCCTCGCTTTGAGCATATCCTTCTTAGTCTTAGCTTCGGAAATTTTGCTCTCCAAACCGATCAAGTTACGCTTGAGACTTTCCACCTGAGCCGATTGCTGATCCAGACTAGCTTTCAGCGTAGCCGCCGTTTCAGCGTGAGACTTTTTGCGAACTAGCGCTTCCCGGGCCAAAGTCTCGTCTCCCTTTTGCAGGGCTAGCTGAGCGCGCTGCTGCCACTGGTTAGACTGAGATTCAGCTTGATTGTACTGAGTCTGGGTACGCTTTTGAGTGGCGATCGCGCTGGCAACGGCCTGACGCAACTGCACCAAGTCTTCCTGCATATCCGTAACAGACTGTTCTAAAATCTTTTCCGGGTCTTCAGCTTTGTTGACCAGATCGTTAAGATTGGCTTTGACGACTCGGCTAATGCGGTCAAATAATCCCATAATGCTATTTTTCCTGGATGAGGTGTACGAAGTAGGCGGAAAGCAGGCTTGATAGCCCTAGCCCGCAGTTGTGAAATTCACTCTTGTCAGATTTTTAGTGCGATTTAGTTTTTGGCAATTTTTGCAGACAGATAAATCCAGTTTAAAGCGATCGAGTAATGTGATGCAGGCAAGCTTATTCATGCACATATCTATTGAGTTTAACTTCGATCCGGGAATTCCCCAACAGGCTTCGAGCCATCTCTAGCTAGGCTGTTGAGAAGTTTTTGCTCGTCCCGACTCTTCTTCTATTGCCTGGGGTTCAGGATGCGGGCGGCTCGCCCGACGGCAATTTGGGTGTATTGTTGCCCGGAAGCATTTGTGCTTTCATCGCCGCCAACTCGGTATCCACATCGTCGGCACCTTCGAGAGAGAGAAACTTCTTTTCTAAATCGTTAGTTCCGAGTTCCGCGATTGCTTCGGAGCGAGCTTCTAGCTGCATGACTTTCTCTTCCATCCGTTCAAAGGCGCTCAAAGCGCTGCCGGTACTGAGATTGCCCATCATTTCTTGCAGCCTTTCCGACGATGCGGCCGATCGAGCTCGGGCAATGTACATATCTTTTTTAGATTTTGCCTCGGAAATTTTACTTTCGAGAGTCCGCATATTTTCTTTAAGTTTAGTCACAACAGCGTTCTGTTGTCCCAGACTGGCTTTCATCGCCGTTGCCGTTTCTTGATAAGATTTCTTGCGCGTCAGAGCTTCCCGCGCCAAACTTTCCTCGCCTTTTTGCAAAGCTAGCTGCGCCCGCTGATGCCATTCTGCTGCTGTAGACTCAGCTTGGGAACACTGGCGTTCAGTGCGTTTTTGAGCTGCAATCGCTCCTGCCACAGCTTGTCTAAGCTGCACTAAATCTTCCTGCATATCCATTACAGCCTGTTCCAGAATTTTTTCTGGGTCTTCGGCCGCCCCGACTAAACTGTTAATATTGGCTCGAATCACTCGCCATAGGCGATCGAATAATCCCATTTTGCCCGTCTCCCGATTTTATTAAATTTTAGATTTAGGACTGGGAATTGACAATTACAAAACCAATTTTGTGTTAGACAAAACATTCATCATTGTCTAGCTTTGTCTAACAATTTAGTTAAAGTTTTTCACCCTTTACCTAATTTATGGTTGATAGTATTGTGGCTTCACCCCTTTTTCTTGGAGTTCTTTCACCAAACGTTCTGCTGAGGCAGGATCGTTCAAAGCCCCCATTTGGATCTTGACACCCTTTGAGAAGTTTCGCACGTAGGCATCGGGAACAGCGGTTCTGGCTTGCTGCAGCGATTTTTCGTCGGTGTAATCGGTGACAACGTAATAGAAACCGTCGGCGGCCCGTGCAGGCCTTCCCAGCGGGGATGCGGCTGCTGGGGATGCGGCTGCTGGGGATGCGGCTGCTGGGGATGCGGTCGCCGGGGATGCGGCGGCAGGCTGGGCTGGGGAGGGTGTTGGAGGCAGTGTCGGCAGTGTCGGCACTGGCTGGGCGGCGCTGGGGCTGGGAGTGGGAAGCAAAGCTGTACTCAGATTGTTGAGTCCTTGTTCCCTGCCTCTGGCCGGGTTGCCGTCTTCTGTAGGAATCGGCACAGCCCCGCTGGGGCCCGGAGGCGCTGGCGGAGTTGGCGGGATTGATGCTTTTGGTGACGGGGAAGGAATCGGGCTGACTGTCGGCTGGACATTGCTGAGAGTGCTCAAATCTAGCTCTACAAATTCCTTGGATACCAGATTTGGAGCTTTCGGCAGTTCCTTGGTGCTGGTATCTGAGGTGGAATTAGAGGCGGGACTGTCGCTGGGAGAGGGTGAGGTGCGGAGCAAACGGTTCAAGCCGGCCATCTTAACTAGATTTGACGGGTACATGACGGCGTAGCCCAAAGCTGTGCATGACAGCAAAAACAGCAGCATCGAACTCAGTCCCAAGGGAGTTAACAAACTGGCAGCTAAACTGCGTTCTACCGTAGGCTCAGCTTTTGACTCGTCCAAACTTTCGATGAGTTTTTCGCTGGATTCGAGATAATTGTTGGGTGCGAAGGCACTGCTAGATAATTTTGTGCCACCCCTGGTAGTTGCTAGCGGGGCATCGCCCTGAGTGCCGGCAAGGGATAGGGGCAGCGATAGCGGCTGCTGGGTTTCCTCCGCAGTCTCTGGCGCCAAATTTTGGGCTAGCTGTTGCTCGGTTGTGGCTGTTTGCTTGCCGGTACGAACTGAGGGCGACACCCACTGTTCGGCGCGCCTCCTGTGCCTTCTGTATGTTGTCAGTTCTGCTTCTAGATTTACATCTAGACTCCCCAGGACTGCTTGCAAAGCAGGGTTGATTGGGGTTGAAGAGGATTGATGATTTGGGGATTCAACCGAAGAACGCTTACTCATTAGCAAAACTCCTACCGCCTCTGAATTAATTTTAATGTTTTGATTGTAGATATAAACAAGAAGCTTGAAAACTTGCCTATTTTATGATTAGCTACTTTTGGCGTCAATGCAACAGGGGCCCGATCGCCTGCTGTCGATCGTCGGCAGCTATTTTTCATTTTCATTTAAAAACTTAATTGTTGCTGTTTCCCGGAGGCTGCTTACCGACACTCTCAGCCACTTTTTGTATCCTGAGCTACCGCTTATTTGTGACCTTTCATACTCCTTGGGTATTTGTACTTTTTCTTGATCCCTAACGCCTTTATAAACTTTTAACCTATGTTTTTACCTATACAATGAGCAACTACCGAGCTAATTGTTTCTATATATAACGAGATTATAAATAAATTATAAAATTTAATTATACTTCGGGGATCGCTACAAACCAGACAGCATAAAGGTTGGGATGCTCTAAAACCTGCTAGCTCTACAAAGGAGAATTAGAGATGAAAATGATTTCCCTAAGAACTTTTATGCAAACCTCATTAACTTCACCTTTAACTTCAGCTTGTGGTCACTGCCGTCACTATACCCCTGAGGGCAGACGCGGGGGTGTTTGCGCTCTACTAAGCGGCCCGGTTCAAAGCCACTGGAAAGCTTGTGCTTTAGCGGTTTCGCCTTTTAGGTCATCTTGGGAAAACATAGAAGAAATTGGAATGTGGCAAGAATCGACTCTGACGCTGCAGGATGCCACCGTCACTCTTTCCGAGCGCCATGCCTGCCAGCTTACAGGCACAACATTAACCGAAAAATCCGCTGCCGCAGTTTCGGTTTAGTTAGTCGGCAGCAGGATAGGTCATACCATTTTCGATTTTCGATTGGGAAATCACTGATCATTATCATGGTTGGGATCTGACAAAGCAGTTTCATTCTTTTTGGGAACTGGTATCAATAGTCACAATTTTGGACGATCGGGTGCATTTGGCTTTACTAACTCATAAAAATCAGCATTTACTTTAATATGAGCGCATAAAAAAAACTGATTTCTGCATCCCGCTATGGCAGCCAAGGATATTGACTAAAATCAGGTTGCCGTTTTTCCAAAAAGGCTTGTTTGCCTTCGGCGCCTTCCTGGGTCATATAGTACAGCAAAGTGGCATTTCCTGCCAGTTCTTGCAAACCGGCTTGACCGTCGCAGTCAGCATTAAAAGCAGATTTCAAGCAGCGAATCGCGATCGGACTTTTTTCGAGAATTTCCGCAGCCCACTGAATCCCTTCTAGTTCTAGTTGTTCGACGGGCACGACGCAGTTGACTAAACCCATTTCTAGGGCTTGCTGTGCGCTGTACTGGCGACACAAAAACCAAATTTCTCTGGCTTTTTTCTGGCCGACGACTCTGGCAAGATAGCTAGCTCCGAAACCACCGTCGAAACTGCCGACTTTGGGGCCGGTCTGTCCGAAAATAGCATTGTCAGCAGCGATCGTCAAGTCGCAAATTAAGTGCAGAACGTGACCCCCTCCAATTGCGTAGCCTGCAACTAAAGCAATTACAACTTTAGGCATAGATCGAATCAACTTCTGCAAGTCGAGCACGTTCAACCGGGGTATGCCACCTTCGTCTACATATCCCGCCGAACCCCGCACGCTTTGGTCGCCGCCGGCGCAAAAGGCGTATTTGCCGTCTGTATGAGGCCCCGCACCGGTGAAAAGGACAACGCCTATTTTTGTGTCTTCGCGGGCATCAGTAAAGGCATCGCACAGTTCCAGAACTGTTTTGGGACGGAAAGCGTTCCGTTTGTGAGGTCGATTGATGGTAATTTTGGCGGTGCCACCACTTTTGTGATAGAGAATGTCTTCGTAGGTTTTGGCGGTTTGCCATTCAATTTGCATAATCAATCAATTTGAGATTTGAGATTGAGCTGAGTCAATCAAGGCAGCGACAAGTCGCTTTTAGATTTTAGAGGCATTCGGTTCAATGGGATACAAGGGTCGATCGACTCTGGAAAAAAAAATAAAGCGGGATTTAGGGAGAAACCAGGTTTTTTACGAACATACGCCGTGCAGCGCTCTTGGTAGGGGTTAAACAACTCGGTTTTTGAGGGTAAGAGCGCCCCAGTCGCATCTCAATTGGAAACAGCGTCAAATCCTCGAACTCTTCTCACGACTTTTACTGCTCCAAAATTTATATGCGCTGGACTATTTGCGGAGTAAAATACTCAGCAAGTGCTTTGCTGCTTTGCCAAATACCGGATCGCGGGACTCGAATTCGCTGGGATCGAGTAAAGCTTGAACTTCGGCAAAAGCTTGTGAGTCGAGGGTTCCTTCTTTAGTAAATAAAGTGTCTATGACTGCAATGTGTCTGGAGTCGAGGCCGAGCCGATTTGCGATCGACTGTAGGTACATTTGCTCCCGCAGGTCGATGTGTCCGTCGGCCGCTGACATTTCGTAGCCGGAACCGATGAGCAACAGTTTTTCAGATTCTGAGAACAAAGCTGTCAGGGTTAGCAATTCCGTGGGGTTGAAGTAAACCTGCTGTTTCGATACTCCTTTGACAAGGCGCTGAATTAGTTCTACCCGATCGCGGTCGCCGCTAGCAAAGGCTTTGAGAGTCTTTTGCAGCCGTTCTTCTTCTTCAACTGCGATCGTCCTGTCAATAATCATCACTCCGCGCAGGATGGAAATCAGAGCAGTCAGAAACACTACCAAAGGAGTGATATCTTGTTCACGCAGCTTTTGCCGACTAATGCGGCACAACAGCTCAACAATTTCAGTGGTAATCGTAGTGGTGTCCATAATTAAAGACTCTCGATTAAGCTGTAATGTAACTTTCTTTATCGATCTTAAGTTTTTCTGTTACTTAGGTATGACGTGAATTGTAAAGCTGAGCCGTTGTCTATTCGTGATACTACTTATTTTATTCACAAACGCTGGATGACTAGGGCTGTGGAATTGGCCCAAGCAGCCGGTGATGCTGGTGAAGTACCCGTTGGTGCTGTGATTGTTGACGGTACTGGCAAATTAATTGCCGAAGCGCAAAATCGGCGAGAGCGAGATTGCGATCCGACTGCTCACGCTGAAATCTTGGCTTTGCGGGCTGCTGGTCAAGTTTTGCAAGACTGGCATCTTAACCAATGCACGCTCTACGTAACGCTGGAACCTTGCCCGATGTGCGCTGGTGCGATCGTCCAAGCTCGGATTGGTCTGCTGGTATACGGAGCAGATGACCCGAAAACTGGCACGATTCGGACTGCGGCTAATATTCCAGATAGCGCGCATTCGTTTCACCGCTTAGAGGTGCTCGGCGGTATTATGGAGTCTGTTTGCCGCGATCAGTTGCTTTCTTGGTTTGAAGCGCGCCGGAAAAATTAACAGGTAAAATTTTTTACTTTCTTCGGGGCGATGTTTAATCGAAATTGACCTTTAACTGGAATAATAGATCCGTAATTCCCCGCTCAAGCTTTCGAGGCGGCCGACTGCTCTGCATTAGTGCTGTCCGGTTGGTTGAGGTTTTACCTGTTAGAGATTATCTCTTGCGGGCGCGATCGCTCGATCGGCACAAGGCCAATAGCAAAAGTGTCCCGATCTAAAAACTAAAGATTTGGCCAACACCTTACTTTAGACTTTAGATCTCGATAAAGCAGCTTAATTGCTATGCCCCACACCGCCACGATCGCCGTTGAGTCCAGTAAATCATCTCTAGTGAAGCCAATGCCTGCCAAGGTAGCATCTAATACCTCTCGCGTTTCTCCTTGGTTAACCTCCTTGCTCTATCCGCTAGGTCACTATGTTGTCCTACCGTTTCATTTTGGCAAGATTGAGGTAACCGGACAGGAGCACTTGCCGAAAGATGGGCCTGTCATCTTAGCCCCTACGCACCGCTCCCGGTGGGATGCCCTGATGATGCCCTATTCAACTGGACAGAAGGTGACTGGACGCGATTTGCGGTTTATGGTAACTGCTGATGAGGTCAAAGGACTGCAAGGTTGGTTCATCAGACATTTGGGGGGGTTTGCTGTCGATCTCAAGCATCCGGCAATTGGCAGTCTCCGTTATGGGGTGGAACTACTCCTCGGCAGGGAAATGTTGGTGATTTTTCCCGAAGGCGGTATTTTTCAGGATGGGGAAGTTCATCCGATTAAGCCGGGATTGGCGCGTTTGGCAATGCAAGCTGAGTTGAGCAAACCGGGTTTGGGCGTGAAAATTGTACCGATGAGTATCCGCTATCGTCCGCGCATTCCTAAATGGGGTGCTCAGGTAAAAATTGCGATCGGTTCTCCGATTTCCGTGGCGGATTATGCCAATGGTGGCGGTGGCAAAAAAGAAGCACGATTGTTGACAGCCGAGCTCGAAATGGCTCTTAAAAAGCTTGATGAAAGTTGAGAAGAAGTTCGGCAACGGATTATTTAACGGATGTAACGGATGTCAGGCAGAAGGAAGTTCGGCAACGGATTATTTAACGGATGTAACGGATGTCAGTCCGATGGCAGTCGGAAGAAGGAAGAAGGAAGAGGGAAGAGGGAAGAAGGAATTATGATATAATATTTTCGGGTGCTGTGGAGAGATGCAGCACTTATTTAGCTGCTTTGTTATGTCTGTATTAAGTGTGAGCATTAATGAATTGTGCTTTGAACTTTAAGCCGGGTCAAATTGTTAGTTTAGAATGTGGAGATGCGTGCCTGCATTCAGAGGTAATCCAAGTGGTTGAGGCACGTCAAGTTTGTTGGGTGCGCCCTTTGATGTTAGTTGTATCGGCGTCGGGGAAGGATTTATCGGCAGAATACACTTTATGCGATTTGCGAGATGGTGCTGATTTGCTGTGGCCGCTGAGCTTGTTTCGCGCGGCTTTAGATACTGAGGTAATTTCACTGTTGACTGAGTTGCACTCTCTGGATGCTGATAAAAAGGATGGTGCGATCGCATCTCGGCAACTTAGAGATTTTGTCGATCGAGTTTGGGAAGCTTTTCCGAGTGCTTTTCATTAAGCAGATATCTGGCGTTTTGTCTATTAGTCCGCCAGGGGTTGAAAACCCCTGTCTAATAGCTAAAGCCCTCTTGGATAGAAGTAATACTCTCTTGATTCTTCAGTCCGCGTAGGCGGACTTCGTTTGTCTAGAAGCGATTTCAAGCGCCTAATTTTCTTTTCGCTTTTCGCGGACTATTATACTAAAATACAGCGTGTGAAAGCTCTTCGGGGTTGAGATTATTGTGAATAACTTGACCGTCGCGGAACCAGACAACGCGGCGAGTTTGACGCGCGACTTCCGGTTCGTGCGTTACCATAACAACAGTCATGCCGCTTTCGTTAAATTCTGTAAAAATATCCATTACTTCTTGAGTAGTTTTTGTATCCAATGCACCTGTAGGTTCGTCAGCCAGCAACAACACGGGACGGTTGACAATAGCCCTGGCGATGGCTACCCGCTGCTGCTGTCCTCCTGATAGTTGATTCGGTCTGTTTTGCAAGCGACTTTCCAGGCCTACTTTTGTTAAAGCATCTACTCCCCGTTCGCGTCTTTCTGCTGCGGGAATGCCGGCATAAACCATCGGTAACATGACATTTTCTAATGCTGTCAATTGAGGCAACAGGTGAAATTGTTGGAATACAAAACCTAATTTTAAATTGCGAATTCCGGCTAATTCTGATTCGGGCATTTGGGCGACATCTACGCCGTCTAAGTAGTAACTGCCGCTCGTAGGTCGATCGAGACAGCCGATAATATTCATAGCTGTAGATTTGCCAGATCCCGACGCGCCCATAATTGAGCAATATTCTCCTTGTCTTACGGTCAAGCTGACGCCGTTTAAGGCGCGAACTTCCAGGTCGCCAATCCCGTAAACTTTTGTTACCTCTTCCAGACCGACAACAACGGGCTTTGAGAGGACTTGCGGGTCGAGGTCTTGGTATGTATCGGTTTGTAGTTCAGGCATTTTTTTTCTGTGCGATCGACACAACTAACTACTAAGCTAACACTTCCCATCTGTTTTCGCGATCGGGGTGAGGGCTGTTTCGATGCTAATGAACAGAACATCTATATTCAAGTCAGAGTGAATACTTTGACACCGACCTGGAGGTAAAGTCGGAGTGGAAAAAAAAATCGGCGTTGCACAATTGGGTATGAAATTTGTAGGGGAAATCCCCCCGTGATTGCCCCACCGCTGACAGTGTAAGGACTTAGAATTACCCCTACAAGCAAAATCATACATAAATTCAGCAGAGCCAAAAAATCTATACTATTATGCAGTGACCGAAAGCATCCAGGATACAAGTCCCCGGATTCATGCGTCCAGAAATAAAAAACCTGTATCCGATAAACTTGCCTCCGAATTTATCCGTGGGGTCAATGCGAAAATCGAAAATCGAAAATCGAAAATCGATTGACTCTCTCTGTAGGGTGCTTATGGCAACCCCTGTCAAGGTACGATCGCCCTGCTTTACATCATCCTAGCCGTGGGCGATCGGCAATAAACCCAGTTTATGGGTAATCACCTGTTAAAGGAGGAAATTTTAACATCGCCATCAACAACTTTTCAAGGGTTTCAGAGTCTTCTTCACCAGGTTGACAGGGTTTGGGTGGAATAGACACCCCAATAGGCTAAACTTGTGTGCGATCGCCAAACAGACTACAAACCAATGACTACTGCTGCGGATACAAACCAGGCCGAGATTTCCAATACAGTCTCATCGAGTCCACAAATGTTATCTTTCCTGAGAATTGTTGAGTCTTTATCCATAGCCGCTTTTGTGGGTGCGTGCCTCCTTACCAGAGTTTTTCCAGACAATCAACTTATCGTTATTTTAGGAGCTGTTTTTCTCTCTAGTTTTATTTTTCTCTTCCTGACCAATAGGCAATTGGCTCAAAACTCTACGAATAGTGCAAATCAGTTAGATATCCGAAGAAAAGCTGAACTATATAATTATCTGTTAAACCCGAATAATGTTTCGGATAACAATCCGATAACCCCAGTGAGAGAAAAGGCTTTACGATATTGCCAGGAGTTGATTGACGACTATAAAAACACTAGAGAGACTTCGAGAAATATTTACTATACTTTCCAATTGGCAACCGTTGTTTTATCGGGAATCACACCAATTTTGGTATTGGTAGACAAATTGGAACCAAGTCAAGCGTTGCTCAAGTGGCTGCCGGTAATTTGTCCCGCTGTCGCCTCGATAGTCGCCAGTATCGTTACCTCTTTTCCTTTTCAGGAAAATTGGATTTCTGCTAACACGACTGTGGAATTGTTAGAAGCGGAACAGGAGAAATTTATATTGGGAGTTAGTCCGGCTTATCGTTGCTATGATGCCGACGAAGCCCAACATCAACAAATGGCAAAAATGGGAATAGAAAACTTTATCACTCAGGTGAATGAGATTCATCTCAAGCAAATCCAAAAACCAGATGAGAAACGGTCAAGAGAGCAGAATACAGAGCCAGCTCAATCTACCGAGTCAAAGTATGGGCAGAGTTAACAAATCTGACAATATCAGTAAGCAGGTAGGGTTGAGTTAGGCCACCTGCTATTATACGGCTAAACTTTTCATCACAGATGGCATTTCGGGGCTATAGGATAGCCAAAGACCGGCTCGTCCCCCGTTTTCTTACCCCTGAAATAGCTCTATATGTAGCGCTCAGAAGTTCTCAAAGGCAAATTTTTTGAGCTATCATTAAGAAAAGTTAAGCGTAAACTTGGTAAGTTGGGGATTTTTGGTAAATACAATTATGACATACGATTACGACTTGTTTGTGATAGGTGCGGGTTCCGGCGGATTGGCGAGTTCCAAGCGAGCAGCATCCTACGGCGCAAAAGTGGCGATCGCCGAAAATGATTTAGTAGGCGGAACCTGCGTAATTCGCGGCTGTGTCCCCAAAAAACTCATGGTGTACGCCTCAACATTTTCGCACCTTTATGAAGATGCGGTGGGCTACGGTTGGAGTCCAGTAGAAAGCAGTTTCGACTGGGAAAAACTTGTCACCACGGTAGATGCAGAAGTGCGGCGGCTGAGCAAACTGCACATCAGCTTTCTTGAAAAAGCCGGAGTCGAATTAATCTCAGGATACGCCAAATTTATTGACCCCCACACCGTCGAAGTTGGTGACAAAAAATTTACCGCAGCCAAAATTTTAATTGCTGTCGGCGGAGAAGCGCAAAGAGTCCCAATTGTCGGCATCGAACACGCGATTACCTCTCGCGAAATCTTTCTACTAAAAGAGCAGCCAAAACGGTTGGCAATTTGGGGAGGAGGCTACATCGGCGTCGAATTTGCTTGCATTATGAACGGGTTGGGAAGCCAAGTAACTCAAATCATCCGCCGTGACTTAATTTTGAACGAATTTGACACAGAAATTCGTACCAACGTGCAAGAAGGAATGATTAAGCACGGAATCGAAATTTTGGCAGAAAGCTCGATCAACCACATTGAGAAAACCCCAGAAGGCTTAAAATTAACTCTGTCGGGAACAGCCGAAGGAACGCTAATAGTAGACGCGCTGTTGTGCGCTACCGGGCGTCAGCCTAATTTAGAAAAATTGGGTTTAGAAAATGCGGGGGTAGAAACAGATAAAGGTGCGATCGCAGTTACCAAAGACAGCCGCACCAGTCAGCCCCACATTTTTGCAGTGGGAGATTGCACCAACCGCATCAATTTAACACCAGTTGCGATCGCCGAAGGACGCGCTTTTGCCGATACTGAATTTGGTAATAACCCCAGATCGATCAGTCACGAAAATGTTGCCTCAGCAGTATTTTCGCAGCCGGAAGCAGCTACAGTCGGCTTAAGCGAAGTGCAGGCTAAAGCAAAGTTTCCCGACTCAATTAAGTGCTACACAGCCAAGTTTAGGCCCATGTTTCACGCTTTGACAGGCGCAGACGAGAAGACTTTTGTCAAGTTAGTTGTTGAAACTAATACTGACAGAGTTTTGGGCGTGCACATGGTTGGGAAAGACGCGGGCGAGATTATTCAAGGAATGGCGATCGCTGTTAATATGGGAGCTACGAAGAAAGACTTCGACGCGACTATTGGCATTCACCCATCGACTGCGGAAGAGTTTGTGACTCTACGGTAAACAAGGCGAAGTAGCCAGAGACTTAAGTCTCTGGCTAATAGCTACAGTCGGTTAAAAATGACTCAAGAAAACTATTTTGAAAAACAGGCATGATGCCTGTTCCACACAAAAATTAAATTTTCTGGTTGTGGGGTGGGCGTCCCGCCAGCCCAAAAATACAATTTAGATACAACACAACTTATTAATGAGTGATTCAACAAAACAAAACACAATTTTAGCATTCTATCTCGGTCAGCAGCCTGATTCACAAGGCCGGGCGATCGAGGATATTTGGTCGTGGGATTACCAGAAGCTGGAATCCGTACACAATTACATTCAATGGCTGTTTCCCCTAAGAGAAAAGAGTCGCTTTAATTCCAGTGCTCCGACTTTAAATGATGAGGTAATTCAAGCTTTTAGAACAAGTGAAGAGTTGAAAAATCGCTTACTCCGTTCGTTCAATGTCATGCTGGCATTTTACGGGTTGGAATGCCGCGAAGGGGAAAACGCAGAAATTGTAATTGCAAAATCCGCAGAATATTTGTCAAGAAAAAGAGAGTGGATTCAAAAATTTAATCACAACTACCTGCGGCTGACTAGGATTATCACAAGTTTGACAGAGTTGGGATTGAAAAATTACGCTTTAGCTCTTTTCAAATGTTTAGATGAACTCTATAATGAAGACAAAAAAAGTATTGGTTTAGAAAGTTATACTTATTGGAAAAATGCTGTAAATAGTTAGAACCGATATTTGGGACTGGTCGCTATAGCCAACCCTACGGCCCACAAGAAAACTTAATTTTTGTGAAACAGGCCCGAAAGCCTGTTACGGGCGGGCTAGAACCCACCCCACAAGAAAATTAAGTTTTTGTGGAACAGGCCCGAAAGCCTGTTGCTGACATTGGTGCATTTTTACACCCCAAGCGGATTCATGCTCAAAATAATATTTTAAATTATTTGAACCTTTTTCGCGATCGTCCTGTCTAAACACTTCAGATAACGAACTGGTGGGGGAGACTTCACAGGTGTTAGCTGTGTCAGCCAATGTTTTAATAGATAACTGTTCCGACTCGGACTTAGTTGCTGAATGTTTAAAGGGCGATCGCACCTGCTTTCGCCACCTTTACCAACGCTACCAACACAAAGTCAGGTCAACCCTTTACCAACTCTGCGGGCCCTCGCTGCTTGACGACTTAACGCAAGAAGTATTCCTGCGAGTGTGGAAAGGATTGCCAAAACTCAAGCACCAAGACAACTTTTCTACTTGGCTTTATCGAATCACTTGGAATGTGGCTTCTGACCAAAGACAAGCAGTTGCTAAGCAGCATTCTTTTGATTCCAAACTCAAAAATCAAGAACAAATGGATCGGATTGTTGTCACAGATCGTACCTCTGACTTGATGCAGTTGCACTATCAAGATTTAGTGCAGCGAGGATTGGAGAAATTGAGCTTTGAACACCGCAGCGTTTTGGTGCTGCACGACTTAGAAGACATCCCGCAAAAAGAAGTAGCTCAAATTTTGGGACTGCCGGCAGGAACCGTCAAATCTCGCGTGTTTTATGCCCGAAATGCTGTGCGGCAATTTTTGCAAAAAGAAGGTGTCAGCGAGCTATGAATCACCCAAGCAGCGACCAAGAGTTAGTTAATTTCTTGAAGCAACATCGCCCAAATCTTCCTGAAGCTGCACCAGATTTAGAGCGAAAACTCCTAGCAGCAATCGAAAGTAATCAGCCGAGTTTTTCCCATGAAAATCACCGCAAAAAACCGCGATTCATTGCGTCAGCAAAGTCTGATAACAGGTTAAAAATATTCTCTGTTTCTAAGTGGGCTTTGTCGTCTGCAATTGCTGCTATTCTGCTAGTTTTTTGGTCTGGCTACCGTCCGTTTAATACTGCACAATTGCCAGATGAGGAAACAGCTAAGTTAGAAGCATTTTTAGTTACTAACTGGGAGGGTGTCCTCCATGATTCTACCCAAGAAACTATGACCGATAGCTCGCAAACAGACTGGTTGACTGTCAGCCCTGGTGCTGGCAGCCAACCGCCAACAAATAAGTAATATCAAAGAGGTAATTTTCATGTCAATTCGTCGTATTTCTGCCCTAGCAGTTTTAATGCTGACTCTCGGTAGTACAGCCGCAGCAATAGCAGTTCCTCATCCCCTCGAACCGGAAACATTTGCACAAAATCAGCGACCAAATCGACCTGGCAAGGAAGGCGGGATGTTCGAGAAACTGAATTTAAGCGCTGACCAAAAGCAGCAAATGCAAGCAGTTCGTGATCGCTACAAAGACCAAGTTTCCCAGCGGATGCAAGCAATCCGCCAAGCGAGACAAGAATTGGAAACGATGATGTCCGGCACGGCAAATGCCAGCGAAATGCGCGAAAAACACCGTCAAATAATCGGATTGAGGCAGCAGTTGGAAGAGGTGCAATTTGAAAGTACACTCGCAATGCGAGAAGTGCTCACAGCCGAACAGCGCAGCCAATTAGCTCAAATGATGCAGCAGCGCCGACAAAATGCTAAAAATCGGATGCAAAACGGTCAAAAACCACAGTAATAGTGCCATTTTGTTCACGGCTTATTAGATCCCCGACTTCTTAAAGAAGCCGGGGTTCTGGGTGTTATACTTAATATTTGTTGTTAAATATCAATTACTGAATGAATTTAAAAAACCATTCTAGTTACATTTATTTACACGGATTTGCATCAAGTCCCGATTCTCTTAAGGCAAAATATCTCCGTGATTGCTTTTCGTCCCTAGGAATTGACCTAAAAACTCCCGATCTCAATCAAAACAATTTTTCCGGTCTCACCCTCACCCGCCAGTTACAGCAAATAGAAACAGAATTTCTGCAAACCCCATCCTCCCCATCGGCCGACAAGGTAAAACAATTAGGGGGAGTTACAATAATTGGGTCGAGTTTTGGGGGACTGACAGCGGCTTGGTTGGCCCAGCGACAATTGTCAGTAAAACAAATAGTTTTGCTAGCACCGGCTTTTCAATTTATCTCCCACTGGCTGCCGCTGTTGGGACAGCAACAGTTAGAAAAGTGGCAGTTGGAGAAATATTTGCCCGTTTACCACTACGGCGAACAGCGTTATCTGCCACTGAATTATCAGTTTGTGGCAGATATGGCTCAATACCCTGAAGAAAAATTAATTCGGTCAGTCCCTACGTTAATTCTTCACGGCAAACATGATACAATAATACCGATTCAAGCTAGCAGAAATTTTGCCGCTAACCGTCCCTGGGTGCAATTAATCGAATTAGAAGACGATCATTCTTTGGGAAATGTCCTAGCGGAAATTTGGGAAGCGATTCAAAAGTTTTGCCAATTCAAAAATTAAAATTTTACCAACTTGCAAGTCTCAACAATCAAATGACTGAACAAGATCGATCGACTCGCACCTTAGCCGTGGATATTGGCGGAAGCGGCATCAAAGTTATGGTTTTGGACAATGAAGGTGATCCCCAAACGGAACGCAGCCGCTTAGAAACGCCTCAACCACCGAAACCCGAACCCGTACTAGAGGCGATCGCCTCTTTAGCCAGCGGACAAGGAGAATTTGACCGAGTATCCGTCGGTTTTCCCGGAGTCGTGCGTCTAGGCGTCATAAAAACCGCAGTGAATTTAGATCCGTCTTGGATAGATTTTGACCTAGAAACTATCCTTAAAGATCGCTTGGGGAAACCTGTGCGAGTGGCTAACGATGCCGATATTCAAGGATTGGGAGCAATTGCTGGGACAGGGGTAGAATTAGTAATTACCCTGGGGACCGGTTTCGGTTCTGCCTTATTTGTCGATGGTATCTTGGTGCCAAATCTAGAATTAGGGCATCACCCGTTTCGCAAAGGGGAAACTTACGAACAGCAATTAGGGCGATCGGCATTAGATACAGTCGGTTCCAAAAGATGGAATCGCCGTTTGGAAAAAGCGCTCACCTATCTGCAAAATCTCTTTAACTGCGATCGCATTTACATCGGCGGCGGCAATACTAAAAAGATTGCTGTTGAGTTACCGCCGCAGGTTAAAATAGTACCAAATGTGAGCGGTTTATTGGGCGGGATTGCTTTGTGGCGTGATTGAATAAACAAACTTTGTGGCCAAAATACCCATAAATATCAAAGAAACCGGATTTGTTACTCGGATTAAAGGCAATAATCCAGTCTTTCGGTAAAAAACCCGGTTTCTGAATCCACAACGGTTGATTTGGTTTTTTGGCTGGTGCAATGGCCGTTTAAAAAATTATTCGCCCATCGGATCGCGGTAGCGTTTGGGTTCATCCTTGCGAAACAGATTCGCCAAACCGAGGATGCCCAACAAACCCAAAGCACCCCAATGATTGTTGTCTTCCTTGCTTTCTTGAAAGGGAGTTCTGTCTAGAACAACTCCATTAGACTCAGTATTGTTCTGTGCCGGAGCTGATTCGGTTTGAGCTGAAGCAGGCATCGCTGAAGGGAGAACAGCCAAACTCAAAGCTATGATGGTAGCGGCGGCATTTTTAGATAGATCGGAAGGCTTGACTTTCATACTTGGTTTCCACATATTAGCAGTTACTTTCTAAGAATAATCAATTGGCTACAGCCGACGCATCAATCGATCGACAGAAACTAAATCCCGCATCTCCTCTTGCTTTCGAGATAGAACAAGCTCTATGCTAAGTTCAGATGCTTCTAAGCAGATTATCTAAAATAAAAAGTCGTAAACTATACCATGCTTCCCTTTATCCGAAAAGATTTAGCCGAACTTACCGCATACACTCCCCATCCGGGCGGCACATCAGGAGAACCAGCACACTCCGAAAGTGCGATCGATCGCCTCGATACCAATGAATGCCCCTACGACTTGCCAGAAGAATTAAAAAAAAAGCTAGCTTGGACTTACCAGCAGTTAATTGAGACAAATCGCTATCCCGACGGAGGCCACGCAGCGCTCAAAGAGGCGATCGCCCAATACGTCAATGAATCAATCACAATCCCCCCGCTAGGGGGGGTTACACTGCCCAAAACCGTTATTACAGCCGACAATATTTCTGTGGGCAACGGTTCCGACGAACTAATTCGCTCCATTTTAATAGCTACTTGTTTAGGCGGTACTGGCTCTATTTTGGTAGCGACTCCTACATTTTCGATGTATGGAATAATGGCCCAAACCCTCGGCATTCCCGTTGTGAGTGTTCAGCGGAAAGAGGAGAATTTTGAAATCGATATCGAGGCGGCTAAAAGGGCGATCGCCCAAAATCAAAATCCCCCCGTGCGCGCCGTCTTTGTCGTTCATCCCAATTCGCCCACAGCCAATGCTTTGACAACCGATGAAATAGAATGGTTGTCAAGTTTAGCGGAACAGATATTAGTAGTAATTGACGAAGCCTATTTTGAATTCAGCCAAAATACTTTAGCAGACCAATTGCACCAGCATCCAAATTGGATTATTTTACGCACATTTTCCAAAGCATTTCGACTGGCCTCAATGAGAGTCGGATATGCGATCGCCCATCCCGAACTCACAGCCACCTTAGAAAAAATCCGTCTCCCCTACAACCTTCCCAGTTTCTCGCAAACGGCAGCCGAGCTAGCCCTAGCGCAGCGGCAGTTATTGCTAGCAACCATTCCCGAAATTTTGTCAGAAAGAGCAAAATTAATTGCAGCGCTAACTCAGCATCAAAAATTGCAAGTTTGGCCGAGTGCGGCTAACTTCGTTTACCTGCGGGTGAAAGCTGGCGATGGCGAATCTCCTGAACAGGAACACAAACAAATCATGCAGCAGCTAAAAGATCGAGGTACTTTAATTCGGCATACTGGAGGAGGTTTGCGAATTACGGTGGGCAGTCCCGATGAAAATCAGCGAACAGTCGATCGAATTGGAGAAATTTTTGACAACTCATAATATTCGGTATCCAGTTTCTGCTTAACACCAAAATAACTTTGGAGAAGGTATATATGCTTCAAGCAAAGGTTTTACGGGTTGCTCGTCCAACGGATTGCCTCGATCGAGTTGTTCATTTCTACACAGAGGGTTTAGGGCTGCAAATCCTCGATCGTTTTGAAAACCATGAAGGTTTTGACGGAGTAATGGTTGGAATGCCAGGAGAAAGCCACCACTTTGAATTCATCCATCAACGGGGACATATTGTAGGTGGCGCTCCAACTCAAGACAATCTTATCGTCTTTTACCTTCCTAACCAACAAGAATGGCAGCAGGCTGTTGAGCGAATGAAAGCAAGTGGATTTGATCCTGTAAACTCCTACAATCCATACTGGGACAAAGATGGAGTTACATTTGAAGACCCAGATGGCTATCGAGTCGTTTTGCAGAATGCCGAGTGGAGCTTGTAGCAGCGCGATCGCAGCATAAGGTATCTACACCAATTTATAACTGATCATTTTCTTGTCGCGCCGCCCGAATAGTTTGGGGAAATACGCCTACTAAAAGTGCCAAAGCTTCATCGGGAATTTGTGCCACCGTTTCCGAATCCAAATATTGTTCAAACTGAGTTAAAACCATTTGTGCGCGTTCTAAAGCTGTAGGCTTTGCCGTTAACTGTTCCATTAACCGCACCCACTGCCGCCGAATTCCAAAAGCTTTCTGTATTTCTTCGGGAGATTGAGGGCAAACCAAACAAAAATCGCCCACGGGAATTACCTGCTGAGAGTCAACATCAAAAGCGCCGCCAACCGCAGCCCCAGGTCCGGCAAACTCCGCGTGGAAACGTTTAATCAAAATTAGACCGTTCCGGCGACGGCTATCTACCATCAACAGCTTGCCGCTGTTGATTTCTGCGAGAATATCAGAGGAGTGGGGGTGTTCTGTCAAATCTGTGCCAAGGTTTCGATGTCGCAAGTCCGGGCCAGCAGAAAGGCCGGCGCGGACAATATAATTAGAGGTAAGATTAGAGCTGGATGAAGTATCGATTTTTTTCTCATCCCGCTGCCGATCGAGATTATTCATTTAAAGTTATAAATTAATACTGTCACAAGGTGGTAGTTTGAGCGCGATCGAATATCAAATGCAGGTAGAACAAGCAGTAGACACCCTCAAAGCGGATCTCCCGACGCTGTTTGAGAAAGACATCTCCTACGACATCTACACAAAAGATGTTTATTTTCAAGACCCTGTTAACAAATTTAAAGGAAAAATCAACTATCGCATTATCTTTTGGACTCTGCGATTTCACGGCCAGCTATTCTTTAACGAGATTTACTTCGACCTGCACGACGTAGGTCAAACAGCCCATGATACTATTGTGGCAAATTGGACTGTTCGCGGGACACTGCGGGTTCCCTGGAAAGCTCGGATTTTTTTTAACGGCTACTCTACTTATAAATTGGATAAAGACGGCTTAATTTACGAACATATCGACACTTGGGACAGAGAGCCCGGAGAGATTTTAAAGCAGTTTTTCCGCAAGGGGGAGGAGGCGACCCAAGTATAAGCCCACAAGGTCGATCGCGCCGAGCCATCAGGGCCGGCAGCCCAATTAACTTATAATGGCTAAAATAATCATCATCCCTCCGATCCATTTTCTGCTATTTGTAAATTGCTAAAATGATTGTCGCCTCTGATTCAATTTCTGCTATTTGCACTCCTGAAAAACATCATGGCTGATATTGTCGAGACTGCCACCAATGCCGGCTCTTTCAAAACCCTCGTGACTGTTATTGAAGCGGCTGGTTTGTTAGATTTATTGCAAAGTCCGGGCCCCTACACCGTCTTAGCACCAACTGATGAGGCATTTGCCAAAATTCCTACGAACACTATTACGTCTTGGCTGGAAGACATACCCAAGCTCAAGAAAATTCTGACTTATCACATTCTGTTTGGCGAGGTACTAACTGAGAACTTGCTTGAGTTAAGCTCTGCTGAAACAGTGGAAGGTTCTGTGGTAGGAATTGATACTTCTGACGGACTTAAAGTGAATGATGCTAAAGTTCTCACTTCCAATATTCTTGCCGACAATGGCGTCATCCATATCATTGATGCGGTGCTAATACCAGCATTGGTTGCAGCATAATCAAACTTGCGGCCTCTCTAAATTTAGTAGGGTGCTTATGGGCGCACCTTACATTTTAAACTAGAGAACTTACGCAAGTGTCACACTTAGTAAGGTGGGTCAGATCCCAGCCATCGATCATCCCTCCATAACTCGGTCTGACGCACCCTACAAGTCGATTGGATCGTGACACTTACGTAATTGCTGAACTAATTATCAGAACCTAAAATCAATCCCGATCGCGCCGGCAGCATCAATTCTAAAAGGCGAGTTTCCCCGTCACCTTTCCAAACAAACTCTCCTTTACCGAACAGCAATTTATCGTGAGGAGATTTCAAACTAGCTGGCTCAAAGCTAATATTAGCTTCTTCTGTCGCGACATTGACAGCAACAACTATTTCCTCATCCCCCAAAATTCGGGCAAACACGTAAACCGTTCCCTCAGCAAACAGAACTTGGTACGAACCAGTGCGGAGGGCAGCGTATTTGTGCCGCAAAGCTATCAACTGCTTGTGATAATCTAAAACATCAAGTTCCCAGCGAGCTTGTAAGGGGAAACCGCGGCGAGAATCGGGATCTAGAGCACCGGGCAAACCAACTTCATCGCCGTAGTAAATGCTGGGAGCTCCAGGAAAAGTTAACAGTAGCAAAGTAGCGAGTTCGACGCTAGCTTTATCGCCTCCTGCAATTGTTAACAACCTCGCAGTATCGTGACTGGCCAACAAATTAAGTTGAGTTAGCTGTATCGGCCACGGGTACAGTTCCAAAACGTGCTGAATTTTGTCGCCGTACTCTTTAGCAAAAAGCGGCGGATAGGGATGATAAGCACGGCCTTCAATTTGAGTTAAATCAACCCTGTCCCCCGCTGCAAAAGCAATAGTCGGTGCAGCAAAAAGATAATTCATTACCCCGTCAAATTGAGTACCGTCGAGCCATTCGGTCGCATCTTCCCAAACTTCGCCCACAATGTAAGCTTCGGGATTAACTGCTTTAACTCGATCGCGAAATTCCTGCCAAAATCCCGGGGTTTTAATTTCAAAAGGAACGTCCAGCCGCCAGCCATCGACGCCAAATTTAATCCAATATTCGGCGATTTCCATGATGTATTCTCGCACTTCTGGATTGTCGTGATTGAATACAGGAAGGGCTCGATTCCCATCCCAACCGGCATAATTAGCAGGAAAATTGCCGTCGTAGGCCGATAGCGGCCAGCCTTCAATTTTAAACCAATCTACCCAAGGAGAATGCGGGCCGTTTTCGAGGATATCATGAAAGAAGAAAAAGCCACGGCTGGCATGGTTGAATACGCCGTCGAGGACGATTTTGATATTGCGAGCGTGAGCTGCGTCTAGAAGCTCTTTAAAAGCCGGATTCCCACCCAACATCGGATCGACTTGATAGTAGTCGTGGGTGTGGTAGCGGTGATTGCTGGCCGACTGAAATATGGGGGTGAAATAAATTGCGTTAATTCCTAAGTCTTGCAAGTAGTCTAGCTCTTCCATCACGCCCCACAAGTCTCCGCCTTTGTAACCTTGCAGGGTGGGAATTTCGTGCCATTCTTCCCACATGAAGTTTTGCAGCAGGCGTTTGCGGGGCTGTTTGCTTTTGGCGAAGCGATCGGGAAATATTTGGTAGAATACTGCGTTTTTAACCCAGTCCGGCGTTTGAATTTGCATACACTTTTTCTAGCTTTTACGGCTTAGGCTACAGTAGCAGAGGTTTCTAGGGGATCTAACTTTTGGTAGAGAATAGACACTTTATCCCATTTTGTCGATCGACAAATTGTAAAATATTACACAAATTTGCAGTCAATCTAAGATGGAAAACTGACTCTATCTAGAAATTTATCGTCCCGACGGGCGACGCTTCCTGAGTGCTGTGGAGTCGCACATACTCTGATAACAGGAACGCCAGCAAAAAGAACCGGATCACATTCAAGCAGAAGCAGAGCGCGAGGAAGGGCCCATAAACAGCGTCAGCGCCCGTGGTGGTGCGATCGACCTGCCTTGAAAAAGAACAACAGCACCATGAGCCTCGATCGAGAAATTGTGAAAACGGGGAATTTACCCAAAAAACTTGTTATTAACAGCCAAAACCCCGAACCTTATTCTTTCCTTAAACTGCCTTTATTTATTGAAGGGTATTTTAACTCACAACTCAAAACTTTTTTAAATATCCATTATGGATTGATGGGTATTTTAACTCACAACTCAAAACTCCTAACTCCAGCCCCGGACACACTCCAACTCTTCTAAACCGGATTTTTTAACTCTTATTGAGAGTTTGAAGAAGTATTTGGATTAAACAACCTGGTTTCTGTGTAAACGACTTAACTCCTAACTCAAAACTCAAAACTTCCTTGCTCCCCCCCCTTGTCAAGAAGCCCTCACCATCCGACACTGTACTTGGAGAGTTAATCGACCCTAGGGAGAAAGTTCCTTGAAAAAAGTTTTAGCCATCATCCTCGGTGGCGGTGTAGGCACCCGCCTTTACCCCCTAACCAAACTGCGAGCCAAACCCGCAGTTCCCCTCGCAGGCAAATATCGCCTCATCGATATTCCTGTCAGCAACTGCATAAACTCGGAAATAGTCAAAATCTACGTCCTCACCCAATTCAACTCGGCATCCCTCAACCGTCACATCTCTCGCACCTACCAGTTTTCCGGCTTCACTGAGGGATTTGTCGAGGTGCTCGCCGCCCAGCAAACTCAGGAAAACCCCAACTGGTTTCAAGGGACAGCCGATGCAGTTCGCCAATATCTCTCGCTGCTAGAACAGTGGGACGTTGATGAATACTTGATTCTTTCGGGCGATCACCTCTATCGCATGGACTACCAGAAGTTTGTGCAGAGACACCGCGAAACCAACGCGGATATCACCCTCTCGGTTTTGCCTATGGATGAGAAGCGGGCGTCGGATTTTGGTTTGATGAAAATCGACGACACCGGCCGCATTGTTTCTTTCAGCGAAAAGCCAAAAGGCGATGCGCTCAAACAAATGCAGGTGGATACTACTACACTGGGATTGACAGCGCAGCAGGCTCAGGAAAGTCCTTACATTGCTTCGATGGGGATTTACGTCTTCAAAAGAGAAGTTCTGATTAAACTCCTGAAAGAATCTCCAAACCAAACTGATTTTGGTAAAGAGATAATTCCGAATTCTGCAAAAGACCACAACGTTCAAGCTTATTTGTTTGACGATTATTGGGAAGATATCGGAACCATTGAGGCTTTTTACGATGCTAACTTGGCTCTGACAAAACAGCCTCAGCCGCCTTTCAGTTTCTACGATGAAAAGGCGCCAATTTACACTCGCCCGCGTTTCTTGCCGCCGACTAAGCTTTTAAATACTCACGTGACTGAATCGATTATTGCTGAAGGCTGCATTCTCAAAGAGTGCCGGATCGACCATTCTGTGTTGGGAGTTCGATCGCGCATTGAAGCTGGATGTACGATTCAAGACACCCTGGTCTTGGGTGCTGACTTCTACGAACCCGACGCAGAACGGCATTCGAGTTTGGACAACGGCGGCGTCGCCCTTGGTATCGGTGCAGATACTACAATTCGCCGCGCGATTGTGGATAAAAATGCTCGCATCGGCCGCAATGTTCAAATAATTAATAAAGACCGAGTGGAAGAAGCCAACCGCGAAAACCAAGGTTTTTACATCCGCAGTGGCATTATCGTAGTTCTGAAAAATGCCACGATTCCTGATGGAACTATCATTTAGTTATTAGTCATTAGTCATTAGTCGTCAGTCATTAGTTTTTTAAGTTAAAATCTGTTACCTGCTTTTCAAGTGACTGATGATAAATAATGAAATTAGTGACAGATAACCAATGACCGATGACTGATGACTGATGACGAAATTCATTCTTTTTTTTGTTGATTATTAATTCCCACCGCTAATGCGAGTTTGTCGAAATACTTGGCTTTATTCAAAGGCTCGCGCATTATTAATAAGCGACAGTCTCTGTTACTGTCTGCCGCGATACAGATATGTCCGCTCGCCTGCGTCTGGCGAATAGCTTCTGATTCTTGTATTTGCGCTGGTAGCACGACTGACAAATGCGCTGCCCGTTTCTGAGTACCACAGCACTCTCGGAACTATCTTTCCAATCGTCGCAGCAGCCACAAGGCCAACTTAGCAAATAATTCATAATGTTAGCACCCTAGTAGCGTTAAAAGCTTATCGCTCTACTATCCTATCTTAATGTTTTATAAAAATGTGTGATTTAGCTAACAGACAGCGGAGAAATTATGTTATATTACTTTGACTTAAATGTATTCAGAGGTTGTAAAAATAAAATTCTCTAGCAGGGGTGTGCGGTGAATAAAAAATATCTAGAAATTTTGTGTAAAAACGGCGCAATTTAGGGTATTATATAGTCACAATTCATAAACCAGATTTGACAGAACTTGCTGATGGAAACCTGCTAAGATTTGGATTGGGTGATCAAGCTCATATCGAGAAGTTCGTAGGCGTAAGCCGGGGCGTAGCCATCGCACCGCGCCCCGGAAAAAAAGACCAAAAAAAGATTGATCGTCCACGCCAGTCAACCCTCCTAGGCTCGCACCCGCAACAGCAGCAGCTTTCCCCCCTCACCTCAACGGGGCTGCAGCCTCCCGAAAGTCGTAAGCCTCATAACTGCCCAAAAGTATTCGCCGCAGGAGTTTCACCGTCTTAAAGCTCACAGGTATAGCAACGCCCTAGAGGGTAAGGACGTTCTTAATTGATGAAAGCTATTGTTTGTGTTGTCGAATGCCAAAAGCATTTCTAGAGGCTGGTGCTTCAGCTCCCTTGGGCACGAGAGAGCTGAATGCTATAAAATCTTAAACAGCAGCGGAGTGCGGAAATTGCGATCGAATGCCAAGCAACAACCGAACTCGATCGAGTCCAAACCTTTGATAACCTATAATTTGAATGAGATGCCGCAGGCACTTCGGCTCCTGGCATTATACTAATGCGCCATCCTGCGGGTAATTTGGGATTTATTCTTTCTAACAACTAACAACTAACAAATAACAACTAATAAAGAGGGGATTGCTTAATGGCTGCAACAGATTTTAAAGACTATTACGCTATTTTGGGACTCAACAAAACTGCCAGTTCTGACGAAATTAAAAAAACTTTCCGCAAACTAGCCCGCAAATATCACCCGGACATGAATCCCGGCAACAAAGAAGCAGAAGCTCGTTTTAAAGAAGTAAACGAAGCTTACGAAGTGCTCTCAGACCCTGAAAAACGAAAAAAATACGATCAATACGGTCAATACTGGAAGCAAGCTGCCACAACTCCAGGCGGATGGCCCGGCGGGGGCAGTACGAATGTAGACTTTGGCGGGGTTGACTTCAGCGAGTACGGCAGTTTTGACGAATTTATCAATGCCTTGCTAGGTCGCGCAGGTAGTAGTCCGGGTAATGCCCGCAACGCCAAATGGAATTACAGTAACTACCGCACCACCAGCGGCGGGCCCACAGGTTTTGGCGGATTTGAAGATTTCGCGGGGTACGAAAACCGCAGCGCAGTCAGCTCTCTCGACACCGAGGTGGTGGTTTCCCTGACTTTGGGGGAAGCATTTCGCGGAACTTCTAAGCGAGTCGCCACGGGCGAAGTTTCGATTCCAGCAGGAGTGAAAACCGGCAGTAAAATCCGGATAAAAGGCAAAGGTCAAGTTGACCCGTACACGAAGCAGCAGGGAGATTTGTACCTAAAATTAGAAGTTTTGCCTCACGCTTTCTTCCAGTTTGAGGGAGAGAATTTGGTCTGCGAGGTGCCGATAACTCCTGACGAAGCGGTGTTGGGAGCTTCAATTGAAGTGCCGGCGCCTGAAGGTATGATCACTGTGAAATTTCCAGCCGGGATTCGTTCGGGTCAGTCTTTGCGGTTGCGAGGCAAAGGATGGCCGAAACCGAAGAAAAACGAGCGGACTGATTTGTTGGTCAAAATTGCGATCGTGCCACCGAAAGAAATTAGCAGTGTAGAACGCGAATGCTATGAAAAACTCAAAGCAAATCGCACTTTTAATCCTCGCAGTAATCTCAATCAGATGGTGCTTTGAAAAAGCGTGCATTTCTCGGACGCAAATAAGATTCTTTCTTCACTATTTCATCGGGACACAGCATTCTTGTGTCCCTAGTTTATGCAAGCGCGCTCTCATTTGAAAAAAACCCTGTTAATAAGTCAACTTTTCTTCGCCCGTAATTTGCACTTTCCAACCTTCTCAAGACTCTTCGCTAGCTCTTAGCTGAGTAGGTTGGCTACCTTGTTTGAGGTTGATGGTAATTTTTTTAGCCCCTTTGTTCTCCAGGTCTCGGATGTAGCCGGTCGATCTGTCAGAAGCTTCCTCTCTGCTGTCATAGGGCCCAAAGTAATAGGTACGCTTTGGTGAATCTGTATCAACTTCTACCCACCATTCGTCGCGTCGAGTAGTGCTAGCAGGTTGAGCTAGTAGCCAAAAAGCCGTGAAAAACATACCCAACATAGAGATTTCAAACATATTTACCTCTGGGAATACTTAAGTAGTTTTTACTCTTCTCAATTTATCAACGCCAGGGGATCGATCGGATCGTCCTCAGTGCTGATTTGACGCAGGTAGTTTTTGAGAGTAGCTGCTGTCTAAAATCAGCATTTCGGTGGAGAAGAGTTTTAGGCTGGGTGGCTGTAAGTCACTGCTAGACATACAAAGTCCGCAAGGCAAGGACTAGAAAAAGAGCCTTTTTATCTTATTGTTGAGATTTGAGTTAATTCAAAACTCAAAATCATTAAATCGCTACACTTTCTGAGACTTCCTCTTCGCAAATGGTCAGATGCGAAGGCTGACACCGTTTAATGCGGATGCTAAGCCTTTTGGCTCCCTCGCTTTCCAAGTCTTCTATGTAGCCTGGAGTATTGCTGGAAGCTTCTTTGTCGGTGTCAAAGGGGCCAAAGTAGTAGGTACAGTGGGGCAAATCGGTGACAATTTCTACCCACCATTTCTCAGACCGGCGGTGGCCCGGCCCGGCAAACACGGACAAGACTGCGACGTAGATACAAAATAAATAAAATCCGAGCATCTTTATTCTTGAGAGTGGTTTAATTTATTATTTGAATCTATCAAAATAATTTGCCCAATCAAATCAACCTCAGTGCTGATTTTGCGTCGATCGACTTTAGATGCGAGATTTTAGATCTTAGATTTTTCTTGCCATCTAAAATCTAAAGCAAAACCCGCCGGTGCGGGTTGTTTGCTAACTAAAAAATGCTCTTTTTCCAAACTTGATGGCTGGGCAAACCTCAGCCTGCTGAGGTTTAGCGCTTGCCTTTGGGGAACTGTTCGATACCAGCCCAACCGTAGAAAACCAGCTCGTCGTTCTGAACTCGGCAGCGGTCTACTCGCAGTTGAGTGCCTTCTAAGGCAAATTTGTCTAAGTCTAGCAAGTTATTTACGTGGGCAATTATAGCTTGGCCCAAGTCTACTGCTTGCTCGTCACCGCCGTAAGTAACGCTGACAAATTGGATTTTGCGTCTGTCTTCTACTTGCAACTGAGCTGTAATATCTATGTTGACCGGTTCGCTGGCATCGCCTACGGTAATTTCGGACTGAAGCCGAATTGATTTGTCGGTTCCGAAGCTGACTTCAGTGTTTTGAAAGTGCAGAGATTGCTCTTGGTACTTCAGCTTCTGGAGTTTTTCAACTACAAAAGGTGTATTGAATGAGGTGGTTAAATCCGATCGACTTAAGACTACTCGCATATTTGCCTGGGTAGGCTGCCGTAATTTGACTTGACCTGCAAAAATCGCCCCAAAATCAATGGAGAGTGCTTGCAGATAGAGTTCCATCACTTCTATGCGAAGGCCGTTGTACATCAACATACCTTTGCCAACGAAGTCGAAACCGTCGATGCTTCCCTGCAAGAGTTTGGCTACTGGTTCGACTCGGATGTTGGCCTCGGCCTTTTCAGAACGCTTGAATAAGGCTGCGATCGCAGCTCCTGCTACTTTACTAACAAGGCGATCGCCACTTTGACCTTGAAAGGATGTACCGCTAAACAAAGCTGCTACCATTTATTCGTTTGCTCATCTACAGTCGCCATTATAACCTCATATTAAGAAATGTAAAAATAGCTTGTGCTTATTCACCTCATAAGCAGATATTGTTTTTTGTCTGTCTTCAAAACAACATTGTTGAAATTTAAAGGCTCAGGGGGGTGCCTTGGAGACAGGCGCGATCGAGCAAAGCTCCATCCCAAAGGGTTTTTTCCATCATGGCGCAAAGCAAATTAGCCCCCGTCAGGTTAGCGCCCCGCAGTACGGCTCCATTCAGGATCGCTTCTTCCAAGTCAGCTCCCGATAAATCAGCGCCGGACAAATTGGCATGGCTCAAATCGGCACCAAGCAAAATTGCCCTAGCCAAAGCAGCGCCCCGCAAATCGGCACCGCGCAAATCGACACCGCTCAAATCCAAATTGCCGATGGATGCCGCCGTCAAAAAAGCACCCCCAAAACTTGCGTCGCGGACTAAAGCGTTAGCGAAGGAAGCGCCCCGCAAATCGGCATTGCGAAAATCTGCGCCTCGCAAGTCCGCGCCGCTCAAGTCAGCGCCACGGAGGTTGGCTCGCAATACGGCCCGCTGCAAGTTAGCGCCCGCTAGATTAGCTCCACTCAAGTTGGCTTGAGACAAGTTAGCACCGGCGAGATCGGCTCCCGCTAAGTCTTTGCCGGCTAAATCAGTGCCGGCCAACATCAAAATTTTGCCTTGGCGTATGGCTTCGAGGTCATTAGTCATTAGTCAGTTGTCAGTTGTTGGTTGTCAGTTGTTGGTTAACAGTCAACAGTCAACAGTCAACAGTCAACAGTCAACAGTCAACAGTCGAGTTATTTTATAATGCCGGAGCGGCTGAGGTCGTTCGATCGCCCTCCTCCAACCACACGTTAGGCAGTTGGCTCGGGCGAGTTGGTAACTCCATCAAACCCATTTCTGCTAGCCTGACGACGTTACCCAGAGTTTCCACCAAAGCCGGATCGAAGCGAGTGCCGCACAGTTCGCGGCACTCTTCCAAAGCTTCGCTCAAACTCAAAGCCGCACGATCGCCACGCGGTTGAGTCAGTTCTTGAAAATAAGCGACCAACCCCAAAATCCGCGAAGTCATCGGTATCGCTTCGGCTCGCAAACCCTCTGGCCTGCCGCTGCCGTCCCAATATTCGAGTTTATGCTTGACAATTTCCGCTACCGGTGCTAGTTCCGGCATTGCTTGCAGCAGTTGGGAACCAATGAAACTGCGATCGCGCCAAAACGAGAAAGTTGCTTGGTCAAAAGCATCGGGAGTGCGATCAAACACCTCATTCGGGGCAGAAACTAAGCCGACTCGAAATAGCAATCCAGCTAGCCGCAGCCTCCGCAACTGCAAAGCCGGCAAATCCAGCAGTTGACCCAAAGTTTCCGACAAAGCTGCCACCTGTAAAGACGCTGTGGGATTTGCGGTATCGCGTTCGTCCACGCGCTGCGCCATCCGCAGAAAAGCTTGAAGTTTGTTAGCGTTCAAATTGCGGCTGACACGCAAAGCTTGACCTTCCAATTCCCACAATTCGCGGGTTTGGCGGTTAATTGCCACCATTTGCTGCTGAGAACTTTGGAGGTAAGTGACTATCCGTGATACCACGCCACTAATATCTGCCAAGGGCGGGCCTTTGGTTGCCAGGATTTCGTGGTACATTTCCAGCAAACTGTCGGCTAGGGGGGAGTTGTAATGTCGCGTCTGTTCTATAAAAATTTCTGCCGAGGCCGACACCAAAGACTGGTCAAAGGACCACAAACCGTAGAACTTTCGTTCTGTATCGACTTCTGGTTTGCCCTCGGGCAAGTATTCCTCGGCTGAAAGTTCGCGGCAAAGCACCATTGCTTTGTATGTGGGGGCGACGATGATTAAATTCCATTCTTGGATTAGGGGGTCGCTCTCATCGAGATTTATTAAAGATACATTTTCTAATTGACCCGTTTTGTGGGTAGCGAAACCGCTGTCGGCTACTGCACCGATGACAACGCGCCGAGAGGCATTAGCAATATCTAGGTAGCGATCGGCTTCCTGTAAATACCATTTACCCTGCTGAAACGTTACCAAAACTAAGGGTTGGAGTTCGCTTTTGTCCCCGCCACTGGTTTGCAAAATGTGGTCTTCTAGGGCGTGACATAGGGCTACTAGGGTGTTTTTGAAGTATACCCCGTAGCTAGAAGGCAGTTTTCCGTCGGGAAGTGTAGCTTGTAGTCTAGCGAGAGTTGATTCTGAATTCATTGCAAAAAGCGGTGCCGGCTCTTACTTATTGTAGCGGGCGATCGAACTTCTAGAAAAGACTTTTGGCAAAAATCCGAGTTTTTGAGTTTTCACCGCTTCGCAACCGAGTCAATGTAGAGTGCGCCGAATAGTACCTGATTAATTTTAGTAATTTTCTGGAAACCCTCTGTCTTTAGCTGAGTTTTTTTAAGACGAGAAACCTGCCAAGAGGAAGACGCTAACTCAATTAAGTATTAACTACTATTTTTAAAACAATAATTATTAGGAATTCTGAGCGTGCTTCAAGAAAATAGGAGTTTAGGGGAACAGGCGATCGACAAAGTGGCCGAGATTGCTATTTCGAGCAAATTAGACGAATCCGAAACTTTGTCTGTGACAGTTAACACCGATCCGATCCAGCTAGCCCAGGGTTCAGTAGAGGCCGTTGCGGTTGAGGGTACAGGGTTGGTAATGCAACAAGATTTGCGCGTGGAAGATTTGCAAATTCATATCAAGGATATTGCTGTCAATCCCCTGACCGCTATGTTTGGCAAAATTGAACTGAACGGGCCTGCCTTCGGTGCGGCACGCGCAGTTTTAACAGAAAGCGATATCAACCGCGCTTTTAATTCCGAATACATCAGCAGGAAACTGAAAAACTTAAAAGTTACTGTTGACGGACAACAGCAGACAATAGACGTTAAAACTATTGAGTGCCAATTGCTAGCCGGAAAAATCGCTTTAAATGCTGAGGTATTGGTGCGGGAAACTGCCTCCACGGAAAAAATTTATTTTACATCAAAACCTCAGATCGCAGGGGGCGGTTGGGCAATTTCTCTTCAGGATGTCGAGTATCCCGAAAACAAGGAATTTTCGCCGGAGTTAACTGAAGCTTTGGCGGACAAAGCTGGTGAAGTTTTAAACTTGCGAAATTTTGAAATTGAGGGAATGTCCCTGCGAATTCAGCAGCTAAATGTGGAACCGGGCGTGCTGACTTTGCAAGCTGAAGCGAAAGTCGAACAATTCCCTAATTAGGAATGAGAATTAAATAACTTCCACAAGTTTGTGGGATGGGCGTCCCGCCCGTCCCACAATAACAATTAAAATTGTAAGTTATTTAATTCGCGCTCCTTAGCAGCTTGTAGGGTGTGTCAGAAACGAAAAAGCTCTTCAATTCCAGCAACTATTGGCACTGGCGAACCCTACCATTATGCTTTGCTTTGGAAAAATCTCCGCAGTTTATGAAATCCCTCTAAAGTTATAAAAAAGTCGATAGCAACCCGCAGCAAAATATCACCGCCGTTAGAGGCAGGCATGGGTAGTTTACTTTTACTCTTAACAAGTAGTAGTTAAAAATTGGAAACTTTTTGTGAACACTGTAACTTCTTTTTTGAAAAAACTGCGTAGCGGTCAATTATTAACTCAATTTTTGACTGTATGTATGGCCGGTTTGTTGCTGTTTACCAGCACCGCTTGCAATTCGGGCGATGTTCGAGGTGCTCGGCCTGAGAATCCTCCCGTTCAAGCTGGAGGAATGAATAACCCTCACAAGGGTGGCGGTGATGGATACACGAATTATAAAACATCCACCGATCCTAAAGTAAATCAGTCGCCTGCTCAAGCAGAAAAGAATCGGGCTGATTTGTCGATCGTGGGCGATCGTCTCCTGGCCTCGACTACCGCTGAATCTAATTCCTCAAAGCTGCTTTATCCGGGTTCTGCACCTATGGAAACTGACAAGTTGGACCTCGAACTCGGCGGAGATAAAAGTCTGTTAGAAGCGCCAGACGGACAACAGGCTAAGGCTCAACCCGTATTTGATCGCAGCGATCCCGATGCCAATATTTTAGAGAGAGTAGGCGCCGCCTTTAAGGATGCTTCTGGTTTCCTCAAAGATAGCGCTGAAGATGCCAAGGAAAGCTCGGTTACGAAACTCAATCCGTTGCAAAAATAAGCTAGCCGAACCAAAAATGATGTAGGGGCTGTCTGAAATTAGCCCCTACATAAATAATATAATTTATTGAAGCTACATAAACGCTTGTAGATATGCCATCTGCTCAACAATATTTACGTTTTTATGCTTTTTTGATATAATGCAGAGCAATATATTTGACATTGTAGGTTATTTATGATTGGAATCCCCAACAGTATTTTTGGTAAATTTAACTCAGGTTGAAGAACTCTCAAACCGATTAATTAACCTGAACTATTTTACTATAAATTAAACTGACTGGGTTGTTGATTTCGTGAGCTCCTCCAGCGACTAACTGTGGTACACTCGACATTTGTTCGGAGTGAATTAGCTGAAGATGCCAAGGAAAGTTCCGTTAGAACCCACATTCCGCAGATATTCAAGCAGAGGTAAAGGAAGATAGATTTGGCAACAATAAACTCCCAAACGATTGCCGTG
>NZ_JAUPTE010000064.1:0-37724 GCF_036701705.1 Microcoleus sp. w1-18aA5
TATGGCTCAAGCCCAACGTCTGGCGGGATTTGGCCTTAAACTAATTAAGGAGTTGTTTAGAATGAAATAGCCCTGGTCTTACGAATTAGTACCTAACCGAGAATTTCCTGATTTGGCGGTGGAAGTGGTGGTGACTAGCGGCGGTATTAACAAGTTGGAAGCTTACACAAGGCTGGAAATTCCTGAAGTTTTGTTTTGGGAAAATGGCGCACTTCGTATGTATTCCTTGGGGGCTGATGGATATGCAGAGGTCGATCGCTCTCAAGTTCTGCCCGACTTAGATATTGTATTATTGACCCGGTGTATCCATATTGAAAATCACCTTCAGGCAATGCGGGAATTCAGGCAAGCTATTCAATAGAAATTGATTGTGCAATTAAGTTTGTAATAATGATTTCTGTCTTTTCTTAAAGCTGTTAGTTACTAAGGACTAAAGTTCCTGAATACAACACATCCCAACAGGCAGCATACACTGGAAGAGCGCAGCGAAGTCGATCGTCCGAGACAGTAGTAAGTAAAAATACTTGGCGGGGTGACAACGCCTGTGAAACCTTGATGGTAAAAGCATTAAAGCCCCTGAACCTCAAAAAAGATAGGGGATTATTGACAGGCTTATTGACTCATAAGATCCTCCAAGCTCGCCTTGAACCTGATTCAAGGGAGCTCGCCACTCTCTTTTATTGACTCACGCCTGCGAATATCTTTTCGCTTGGTCAATCAACTCAAAACCTTGACGCAGCTTTGCTTTAGGCACTATGCAGGATAAACTATTAAGTTATTGTGCATCTAGGTTCCCATTTCCTCTATTTGAGAATCCTTGTGGGACGGGTCAGAGAACTCGTTGAAAAAAGAAGCGCAATTTAGCTGGCGTAAGCTTAGGACTTACGCATAGAACTCCGAAACCCTTTTTCCAAGAGGGCTTTCAAGTGCCCCGTTTTTTGAAGCGGTCCCCCCCCTTTTTAAGGGCAGCACGGGCAAGCTGGTTTTCAGACCCTATATTTCGTAAGTCCTGACTATAGTTGTATGCTTAGATCAATTAGTATTGAGGTCAAGACCTACAAGTGAATGAAGGTGTACTCAATATCGATGAAATATGCAGGTAGGCTTACACTGCAAGCCCAAGCAGAATATAGCATTTGACATTTATGGAGATTTCGTCTCAAATGGGGATCTGTTTTTTTTCATAAATTTGCCAACTGTATCAGTATTAGCCACTCCTTTCAGCCAGGTTATTCAACAATAAGATATCATTAAACCAATTGGCGTTCAAGAGAGACGAAATCAATAATTTCCCTATAGCTGACTTTAAATGACCAAGGGTGAGCAACTGTTGTTATTGAAATAATCCCAATACTAAAATGACTCCGCCATGACACTAATCGCAAGTAAGAATGAACTTGCAAAAAGCCCTCAAAAAATCCCGCTGCGCCTCGTCTTAGTCGTACCATTCGTGCTGCAAATCTTTCTCGCTGTAGGACTGACAGGTTGGCTCTCGCTACGCAACGGCAAAACTGCCGTCAACAACGTTACTAGCCAATTACGAACGGAGGTAGTCGCCCGCATCAATCAACAATTAAACACTTACTTGGAAACGCCCCATTTGATCAATGCAATCAGCGTCGATGCCATTCGCCGCTTTGGATTATGGAATCCAGACAATATGAGTTCTATGAGAAGCTACTTCTACTGGCAGCTCAAGCAATTTCCCAGTGTTAGTTACATCAGTTTTGGAGGGGAAAAAAAAGAATACGCGGGTGCTGGATATAAGGATGATGGCAGTGTGGTTATTGAAATAACCGATCGCTCTACTAATTTTCTCAATACGATCGTCAAGGTAGATAGAGAGGGCAATCCGACTCAGTTTAAGGAAACCCACCCACACTACGATCCCCGCATTCGACCCTGGTATCAAGCTGCAAAAGTTGTCGGCAAACCCCAATGGAATAAAATTTATCAATATTATATTCAACCTAGCCTAGGAATCTCCGCTAGCCAACCTGTTTACGATAAAAATGGCATTTTTAGAGGAGTTGTAAGTACCGATCTATTTCTATCAAAAATTAGCGACTTTCTCCAAAGTTTAAAAATTGGTAGATCGGGAAAGACTTTCATCATCGAACGATCGGGCTTGCTAGTGGCTTCTTCCACCGCCGAGAAGCCATTTATCAAGAGCAAAAATCGCCAAAAAACGCAACGATTAAAAGCGATTGAAAGCAGCATACCTTTAATCAAGGGTACAGCGCAACATTTAATAGAACGCTTTGGTAACTTTACCGAAATTGACAGCAACCAGCAACTAGACTTCATGCTAGATGGTCAGCGGGAATTCGTGCAAGTATCCTCATTCCAAGATGGTCGAGGTCTTGATTGGCTGATTGTTGTTGTCGTTCCAGAAGCCGACTTTATGGAGGAAATCAATGCCAATACCCGTAGCACTATCCTACTCTGCGTTTTAGCGTTAGTGCTAGCGACGTTGTTAGGAATCCTCGCTTCCCGCTGGATTACCCATCCTATTTTTCTTTTGAGTAAAGCGAGTAGAGCGATCGCTAGCGGTCAATTAAACCAAAAAGTAGACGTAAATGGCATAGATGAACTGGGAATTCTCGCTCAATCTTTTAACCAAATGGCGCAGCAATTGCGCGAGTCTTTTGCTGCTTTAGAAAAGACCAACTCCGAGCTAGAAAATCGAGTAGAAGAACGAACAAGTGAGCTAAAAGAGGCAAAAATTGCCGCTGATACTGCTAACCATGCCAAGAGCGAATTCCTCGCCAACATGAGCCATGAACTTCGCACACCCCTGAACGGAATTCTAGGATACTCTCAAATTATGGAGCGCGATAAAACTACCACTCTTAAACAAAAAGATGCTATCCACATTATTCACCAGTGTGGTTCCCACTTACTCACGCTGATTAACGATATTTTAGATCTTTCTAAAATTGAAGCCCGTAAAATGGAACTTTACAGTTCAAATTTTAATTTTTCTTCTTTTTTGATCGGGGTTGTGGAAATGTGCTGCATCCGAGCTGAACAAAAAGAAATTACATTTAGTTATCAAGTATTAAATCAACTTCCTAACGCTGTAAGTGCTGATGAAAAACGACTGCGCCAAGTTTTACTTAACCTTTTGGGCAATGCTATTAAATTTACCGAAAAAGGAGGTGTTATTTTTAAGGTAGGCGTAATAGGTACGGGGGAAGAATCTGACCAATCACAACTTACTAAAATTCGTTTCCATATCCAAGATACGGGGATTGGAATGGCACCAGAACAGTTAGAAAAAATATTCTTACCGTTTGAACAAGTCGGAAATAGCCAGCAGAAGGCAGAAGGCACTGGGTTGGGATTAGCGATCGCACAGAAAATTGTTCAAATGATGGGAGGCGAAATACACGTCGAAAGTATACTCGGTCAAGGTAGCATTTTTTACTTTGATTTAGAGTTGACTCAATCATCTGAATTTATTGAGCAACCTTCGCTAAATACTTCTATTAATTTAACAGGTTTTAAAGGCGATAAAAATAGAATTTTGTTAGTAGACGATCGATTTGAAAATCGAGGTTTTATTAGAAGTTTTTTAGAACCACTAGGTTTTAATATTATGGAAGCTTGTAATGGACAAGAGGCTTTAAATAAAGCCATTAATTTTCAACCGGATCTGATTATCACAGACTTAGTGATGCCAGTAATGGATGGATTTGAAATGTCGCGGCGCTTCCGAAAATCATCAGAGTTTAAGGATGTAATATTGATAGCATCCAGCGCCAGCGTGTTTGAATTCGATCGGAAAAATAGCCACGAAGCAGGTTGTAACGAGTTCTTAGCAAAGCCTATTCAAGTAGAAGAATTGCTAGAAGTCTTAAAAAATTACTTACAAATAGAATGGATATACGACCCCCCTGCGGATTTGGCTAACACACCGCAGGCAGATTTCACGGATTTATTAAACGTTCAGAGTGGTGAGCTTGTGATACCACCATCAGCAGAGCTGGTAGCGCTGTTTAATGCAGCTCGGATCGGCGATATTGAAGTGGTTGAGCAGGAAGCCAATAGACTCAAGCAGATAGACGGCAACTATCTACCCTTTGCTAATAAAATCTTGCAATTTGCCAAAAATTTTGAAGAAAAAGAACTACTAGCTTTTGTCAAACAACATTTGGGCTAATAAAATGCTTAACCAAAAAGACAATGTAATTTTAATTGTTGACGATAACCCGAATAACCTTAAACTTCTGTTCGATTTTTTGAAGGAGTCAGGCTTCAAGGTTTTAGTAGCTAAGGATGGGGAAAGTGCTATTGAGAAGTTACAAGAAGTTTCGCCAAATATCATATTGTTAGATGTGATGATGCCGGGGATGGATGGCTTTGAGACCTGCTACCGCTTAAAAGCATCGGTGGCAACGAAAGATATCCCTGTGATTTTTATGACAGCTCTTACGGAGCGCGTGGATAAGGTTAAAGGTTTGTCAATGGGGGCAGTAGATTATATCACCAAACCCTTTCAGCAAGAGGAAGTCCTAGCCCGCGTGCAACTACACCTGAGACTGCGAAATTTGACCAAGACGCTGGAAGAGCAAAATGTGCTTCTTAAACAGGAAATTGAAGCGCGAAAAGAGGCGGAAATGGCTTTGCAGAAACTCACTTCTGAGTTAGAGGAACGGGTGGCTTCTCAAACGGCTGAACTTAGACAAGCCTGCAACGAGCTTCAACAGGCTCAAGTTCAGTTGTTGGAAAGAGAACAAAAATTAGGACATTATGCTTTTCACGACGCGCTAACGGAGTTGCCTAACCGCGCTTGGTTTATGAATCGGCTGCAACAGGCGATCGACTTGTCGTACAGACATGAAGATTATCTATATGCAGTGCTATTTATTGACCTAGATCGCTTTAAAGTAGTGAATGATAGCCTCGGACATTTAGTTGGGGATCAATTACTAAAAAGCGTTGCTCGTCAATTGCAACTTTGTTTACGGCATACAGATGCAGTTGCGCGGTTTGGAGGAGATGAATTTGTGATATTGCTGGAAGATATTAAAGATATAGATGAACCCAATAGGGTGGCTGAACGCATCCAAAATCAATTAAGGCAGCCGTTTAATTTGAATGAATATGAAGTATTTACCGAGATCAGCATTGGAATTATCGTTAGCACAATGGGTTACGAGCGCCCAGAAGACGTACTCAGAGATGCGGATATTGCTATGTATTATGCTAAAGCTCAAGGTAGAGGGCGTTACGAAATTTTCGATCCAGCTATGCAAACTGTGGCGATGACGCGCTTGCAGTTGGAGAACGACTTGAGAAGGGCAATGGCGCTACAAGAATTTTGCGTTCACTACCAGCCAATTGTCTCCCTTTCTACGGGGCAACTGAGTGGCTTTGAAGCTTTGGTGCGATGGCATCACCCATCTGGCATCATCTACCCGCCTGCTGAGTTTATTCCTGTGGCTGAAGAAACTGGTTTGATCAATGAATTGGGGTGGTTTGTTTTGCAGGAAGCTTGTCACCAGATTAGTATTTGGCAGCAACAGTTTCCCCAAACACCTCCCTTGGCGATTAATGTCAATCTTTCCCCCGTGCAGCTCAAGCAAGCAAACCTACTCAATCGAATTGAGGAGATTTTGCAGCAGACTGGCTTTCCCAGCTACCGTCTCAAACTAGAGATTACTGAAAGTTGCATTTTGGAAACAGTATCCAGAGAAGAAAAGATGTTGAAGCAGCTAAAGGCTCTAGGCATTCTGTTGTGTATCGATGACTTTGGCACGGGGTACTCTTCTTTAAGTCGCTTACATGAGTTTCCCATTGATACCTTAAAGATTGACCGGTCTTTTGTGAGCCGCATTGGCTCAGACAACAGTGGCGTAGAAATTATCCAGACAATTGTGACGCTGGCTCGCAGCCGAGGTATGGATATTGTGGCAGAAGGCATAGAAACGCCAACACAGCTACAGAAACTGCGAGAGTTGGGGTGTGAGTTGGGGCAAGGATATTTATTTTCTAAGCCTGTAGACAGCGAAAAGGCAACCGAACTATTAGGCATAAAAGTAGGGGTAGTAAGCTAGCCAGTCATCTAGTTTAGCCCCAATAAATTTTATGAATCTCTTCTAGGAAAGCCGCAAAAGCCTACTCTCCTTATACATTTCTCTCTAATCTCAAACCGGGATTGGCCAATGCTAGGGCCTCGAATTGCTCGCTACTGACAAGAAGTCCGATCGCGTTTGGCAATTCTATAGATATGATTTCTGATTGAGTAATTGTTTGTACCATATTTAATTACAGGCTTTTTTAGATTGAACTCAGTAACAAGAAAAGAGCTAAATAAGAACTATCGCGGGGGGGTGGGCGGGTTTACGAGATTATCGGTTTTAGGCAATTATTTTTGGTGAACCCGCCCCTACAAATTTTTGACAATCGTGTAATAAGTTTGATGCTTTTTACAACTGTCCGAAACCTTTTTTTGGCTTATCTTTTTTCTTTTTCTTCTTCTGCTGGGCTCCCATATAGCCACGGGAACCGGGCTGCATTCCGGGGCCACCCATTCCCGGCATTCCCGGCATTCCCGGCAATCCTCCCATTCCTGTAAAGTTGCCTTGACTCATTTGCTGCATCATTGTACGCATTTTCTGAAAATCGCTGACCAGCTTAGTTACGTCGTTTTCAGCATAGCCTGCGCCTTTGCCGATGCGGCGGCGGCGGGATGGAGAACTTGCTAAAAGTTCGGGATTGCGGCGTTCTTCAACTGTCATGGAATTAATCATGGCTTCGGTGCGTTTTAGCTGCACTTCTCCCTGCCGCATTTGTTCGTCTGAAAGTTTGTTCATCCCCGGAATCATTTTCATGATGCCGCCGAGGGAACCCATGTTTTTTAACAGTCTGGTTTGCTTGAGAAAGTCGGTAAAGTCAAACTTTGCCGTAAGCATTTTCTCTTGCATTTTCTCGGCATCGGCGATGTCAAATTCTTCTTGCGCTCTTTCTACTAGCGTCAAGACATCGCCCATGCCGAGTATTCTAGATGCCATGCGATCGGGATAAAATGGTTGCAATGCTTCCACTTTTTCGCCGACTCCGACAAATTTAATCGGCGCGCCGGATATTTGCCGCACGGATAAGGCTGCACCGCCGCGGCTGTCGCCGTCTAATTTGGTTAAGATTGCGCCGGTAATGCCGATTTGTTCGTGAAAGGTGCGGGTTAAATTGGCTGCTTCTTGGCCGGTCATGGCATCAACAACTAACAGCGTTTCGTGGGGTTGTACTGTTTGTTTGATGCGGCCCAATTCGGCCATCATGTCTTGGTCGATTTGCAGGCGGCCTGCGGTATCGACGATGATGGTATCGATGCCGATTTGTTTGCCGTGTTCGATGCCTTGGCGGGCAATTTCTACGGGGTCAATGTCTTTGCCTAATTCAAATACGGGTACGTCGATTTGTTTGCCGAGGGTCAGCAATTGGTCGATCGCGGCTGGTCGATAAATGTCGGTTGCGACTAGCAGTGCGGTACGATTTTGTTTGCGGAGGTGCAGCGCTAGTTTGGCGGTGGCGGTGGTTTTCCCGGTTCCTTGCAAACCTGCCATCAGGATCACTGTGGGCCCGGATTCGGCGGTGGCGAGGGGTACGTTGGTTTCTCCCATGACACGCACGAGTTCGTCGTGGACGATTTTGATGAATTGTTGGTCGGGACGGACGCCTGAAACGACTTCTGCGCCTTGTGCTTTTGCCGCTACCTCTGAGATGAAGTTTTTGACGACTTGGAGGTTGACATCGGCTTCCAGGAGGGCGCGGCGGACTTCTTTGAGCGCGTCTTGGATGTTGGACTCGGAGATTTTATTTTGTCCGCGCAGTTTTTTCCAGGTGGATTCGAGTCGATCGGCAAGGGCTTCAAACATAGGGCAATTTAGGCTAGTCAGTATTTTTAATTTTAGGCTAAATGGGAGTTTTTGGATTGGGGTTTTGCTGAAAGTTGAATGTTTTTATTTTCTAACCGCTGAGGAACGCGGATTGATGCTGAAACTATTTCAAATTCATGTAGTAGGGTACGTTTTGACAAACCCTACTTTCTGGAATACGATCGAAGTATTTCCGTCACCTTGCCACAATTTTTATGTCTGCTTATGCCCAAAAAGATTCGAGAGCTCAAAAGCCTGCTACTAAAAGCTGGGTTTACTTATCGTTCGGCAAAAGGCAGCCATACAAGATGGGTTCATCCTTTACTACCTAATGAACCAATTACTATTGCTGGAAATGATGGCGATGATGCGAAACTGTATTTAGAGAGAGAAGTTAATCGAAAAATTGGAATATTGAAAGCAATTGAAGAAGAGGAACCTGAATCATGAAATTACCTTATATAATTGTTATTCAATGGTCGGATGAAGATAACTGCTACCTAGTTCACTTACCTGATTTTCCATCTCAGCAGTTCCACACTCATGGAGATACCTACGAAGAAGCTTTGCAGAATGCAGTAGAGGTATTAGAGCTTTTAGTTGAAGAATATCAGGTAGATGGTAAATCTCTGCCAGAACCTAAAACTCTAGTAGAAAACTTGCTGTTTGCTTGATTATAGATTTGAAGCGATCGCCCTTTCCCAAAAAACAGCCGATCGCTCTTTTATGTAGAAGGGCGATTGTTTTTATATTTGGATGTTTTGAAGTTATTTGATGTTGGTTTTTATGTATCCGCTCAATAATCCGGGGTAAATCGCTCAACGATGCACGTCAAATGACGCAAAATCGTTCCTTAGTGGGTAGTCCGCCCCAAATTATTGAGCGGATACAATATAGCGTTTCCTTAGCTGATCAGGTACAACCAATCCTTATCCATTAAGGATTTTAGCTCTAAAAATGTACCTCATTTGACTGAGAAACGCTATATATAAGTAACCACACAAAATTAATTACATAAAGACTCCTTGCTAGGCAAGGGTTCCAGTAGAAATATTGTGTAATTAATTCGGAACTACTACTTACATTCCCCGATTTTTAATTTCTACTTTTAGATTAGCCTAAAAAACATTTAAAGGGAGAACTGTTTTAATATCAATTTTGCAAAGTACGGTTGCGTATAGATAGATTGCCCCCTATCTGTAGGGGACACTGCACTGCCGTGTCCCCTACCCGGAACTAAGCTAAAAACTGGAATTGAGAACCATTAACTGCCAATGCAAACGGACTCGCTTGTTCAAATGCACCCGTAAGTTCAAAGCTGTTGGTATTTAAAACTACCCCCACAATTTGTCCATTAATTATGTTTTCAATCACCATGTCATTGATAATTCCGTCGTTATCGTAAGCAATCAAATTGTCGTCTTCAAAGAAAAGGTCTAGTTCTGTTAAACCGTCCGTCAAACCGATGCGATCGCCCTCGTCGAAGTTAAAATCGGTAATGACATCGGCTCCATTTATACCAAATGCTTCATCGTTACTTCTGAGCACAAATATATCAGCACCGAGGCCTCCCGTGAGCACGTCAACTCCCCGATCGCCCACCAAGAAATCGTTGCCCTCATTGCCATCTAAATCGTCGTCTCCTTGCCCTCCCCGCAGGATATCGTTCCCGAAGCCTCCGAAGATAAGGTCATTTCCGGCGTCGCCCCTAACTACGTCGTTGCCATCATTTCCATCCAGGCGATCGTCCTCTTTCCCGCCGTAAATTATGTCATTTCCGCCACCACCACCGATAATATCATTGCCGTTATTTCCTAACAGACGTTCGTTGGAATCGGATGAACCTCCTATAGTATCGTTGCCATCCAGTCCCCAAACTCCCCAGGGAAAAGACGACAAATTTCCATTCCCTACGTTAATCTCATCGGGTGTAGCGAATCCCAAAAGACGTGGACCGCCCCCAGCAAATACAGGAAATCCCGTCACATCGGCAATGAGATTATTAACCGTTAAAGCCATAAGTATGTCCTTTCAAAAATCCTGTTAGCTGTATTATACATTTTAATTATTTCCTTGCCAAATAGCAAGTATGTTGGAATTTTGGCTGCAACTTTTATTTCCTCAATTAATGACAAGCAACCTGCTGGTCTATCGTCAATTACAATTACCAATACTTCGGCTAGGCGATCGTATAAGTTACCAATTCCCAATTCCCAATTACCAATTACCAGGGCTGTGCTTCATTCAACCCAAACCTGCTATAGATCTCGCCTTTGAGTCAAATAGCATTAGTTGCTGACACTATCCGCTACAGTCTACCGCTTATAATGGGTGTTACCCCCCAGGCAGTAAACACGTTAATATCACCTATAACGTCGAGACTGAGAGGTTGTTTGTGAATAAAAGTAAAAGTCCCTGGGCCCATCCTCCGAGAAAAAACCCAGTTTCCGATACCCATACACAAACTTTACAAACAGGATATAAGCTCTTTACAAAGTCATAATCGCCGATCGCTGATATTCTTTGGCAAAATCCACTGCTTTCAGGTGTTTTACTCATGTCTACTCCTAAATCCTCTTCCCATCAAAACAACAACTCCGTAAAATCACTGCCAGTGACAGATATCGTCCCAACAAAGCCAGACAGTAACAATCTGCCCAGCGAACCAAGTATAGAACAGCTACTGGAAGCTTTGGCGGGCAAAGTACCCAGTCAATCTTCAGAAATTGAACCCTTGAAAACGTGGAAACAAGATTTACAGCGATTGTTTCAATTTCTTGGCGACCGCCGCGTTTTAATCGCAGTAGTGGAACCGGGAACTTTTGCCCTGCGTTATGCTAACGCGGCATTGTGTCGCTTGGCGGGTTGGGAGGAAATGTCTTTGGCAACTCAATCTACCAACGGTTGGTTTGCAGAAACCCACCTCACTCTGCTGGAACTGTTCGAGGATTGGGGGGGCAAAACAGCAGAACAATTGTACCGTCGCCACCTTTTGCACTGGGTATTTAAGCAATATTATCAAATTGACATCGACGGTTTACGGGTGCTAGACGAACCTGTCACGGCGAGTGTAAAAAACCCCAAACATCGAGAACCAAGATTTATAGAGTTTTGGCTGGGTTCGGAACAGTTAAAAATTACTCGAATTAACTCAAAAATAGATGAATTTGCGGATGTTTCTTTAAGATTAATGCCTGTTGCGGAACGAGAAGCTTGGCTGATGCAGCCAAATCAACTAGAGAATTTAGCCGATCGATTGCAGTTGGATAATTATCGCGTAGAAGGCTTGCTGCTGCTAGAAGGTTTTGATGTCACCGTGCAGGAGCAAATTCGGCGGCTGACTCAGTTATTGATCGATCAAGATTCGATGTTGCGGCCAGACAAATTTGAGAAAATCGATCGGTGTTTGCGATCGCTCTTCAATGCTGACGGCACTTTGCTGCTGCGCCCCGACGGCGAACAAGTACAGCTATTAGTTGCGAAAGACGGCCAACATTTGCAGCCGATTCTTTATTCAATGCACTCCCTAGAAGCTTCTCACTTTTTGAAGGCCACAGCAGCAAATCAAGTTTGGAATGTGCCAGACTTGCGTAGGGAGTGCGAAACCGAGTGCGATCGAACTTTGCGGAGAATGGGAACTCGATCGATGCTGCTGGTGCCCCTGGTAGTCAAATCCGTCACCCGTGAGGGGTGCGGGGTGCGGATTTTGGGTGTTGTGGGGCTGTTGTGCGATCGGCCAAACCACTTCAACGGCATTGACGCTCAACACGCCCAAGAACTCATTCCCGCCTTCATTGCAGCCCTGCGGCAAGCCATCCAGGAGCGGTTTACCCACATTCACAACATCCACCCCGCAGTCGAGTGGCGGTTCGCCCAAGAAGCAGAAAGGCGAAGTTGGGGACTGCCCCCAGAAACAATCGTATTTGCTGATGTTCATCCGCTGTACGGAATTTCGGACATTCGCGGTTCTAGCGACGAAAGAAACCGAGCCATTCAAACTGATTTGCTCGAGCAATTCCGCTTAGGTTTAGCCATAGCTGATGCCGTTTGCCAAACACAAACTACCCACCTCGGCGCGCAATTGCGGCTCGACTTGCTCGACTACATCGAGCATTTAAAACAAAAAGTAACAGTCGATATGGAGGTGCGAGCAGCCGAGTATTTAAACGAGCATTTAGAAGTATATTTTGACTATTTTGTGCAGTGCGGACCCAAGGTTCAGGCAGCCGTTGAAGCTTACCAAGCAGCCTGTGAAAACGAACACAACTGCGTTTATAGCGATCGCAACCGCTACGACCAAATGTTGAACCTAATCAGCACCAAACTCCAAGAAACCTGGGCCCGCTGGCAAGAAAAAATGCAGCAAATTTTGCCCCACTACTGCGACATCGAATGCACCGACGGCATCGATCACATGATTTATGCAGGAAAATCGATCGACCCCACATTCAGCCAGTTTCACCTACACAGTTTGCGGTACGAACAACTGCGAGCAATTTGCGACTGTGGCCGCACAGTTTTTCGCCTGCAAGCCGAGTCTCAAATCAACATGGAACTCGCACATTTAGTATTAGTACAGAATACGACTATCGACATTTTTCACAACGAAAATACCGAAAAAATGTTTGATGTCAAAGGCACTCGCGACATCCGCTATGAACTCGTCAAAAAGCGGATAGAAAAAGCCGTTGACAAAGACGCACAAGAGCGAATTACCCAGCCAGGAATGTTAACGGTAGTTTATTCAACCGAAGACGAATGGGAAGAGTACCAACAATACTTGCGCTACTTGTCTCGCGAAGGTTGGGTAGAGCCAAAAGTTCAGACTGGTATGGTAGAATCACTCCAAGGAGTCAGCGGTTTAAAATTCGCCCGCGTGCGTATTTTACCTGAACCGGAATCTATTGCTACTATCTGTGAAGTTACAGTAGTCAGCGATTGAGAACCCGTTCAATTGCCTGTTTTAGACCCAGTGCGATCGCTCCCATCTCCTCCTGTTTGACACAGAGTGCGATCGCTCCCATCCCCCCATGAACAACGCTGCAGCGAAAGCATTCGGGACTCACACACAAGACCGAGATTACATTTAAGATGTTTGTTGACACCAACGACCAAGCCCACATTTTTACTTAGTTTATATTCTGTGTGATTTGGAAATCGCAAAATACATGATCGGAATCACACAAGATTAAGATTAAGTAGTGTTAAGCTAATGATAATTAGCTCCTGTAATTTATAACTTAAGTGATGTTAACCTTATCCAAATACCAAATAAATTCTACTCTGCACGAAGGCGTCGAAACAATAATCTATCGCGGACAAACACCGACAGACGCGCCCCCAGCAATTCTCAAAGTCCTCAAAGCCGAATATCCCACCCTCGAAGCCATTACCAGGCTCAAACACGAATATCAAATCCGCCAAAATTTAGACAGCGAACAAATCGTCAAAGCCATCAGTCTCGAGACATTTGACCACCGATTAGGAATCGTTTTAGAAGACTTTGGCGGCGAATCCCTGGCCCAACTGCTGGAAAGAGAAACCTTGAGCCTGCAAGCAAATTTAAACATCGCCATCCAAATAGTAAAAGCCTTACAATACCTGCATTTTCAGCACATTATTCACAAAGACATTAAACCCAGCAACATCATAATTAACTCGCAAACAAAACAAGTAAAACTCACCGACTTCGGCATTGCTACAAAACTCAATAAAGAAAACCCGCAATTTAACAATCCCAACTCAGTCGAAGGCACATTAGCCTATATGTCCCCCGAACAAACCGGGAGAATGAACCGCACCCTCGACTACCGCACAGACTTTTATTCCCTTGGGATCACATTATATGAAATGCTGACAGGAAAATTGCCTTTCTGCAGCAACGACCCCTTAGAAATAGTTTATAGCCACATCGCCGTTCAACCAATATATCCCCATCAAATCAATTCAGAAATACCTGTCGCTATCTCAGAGATAGTGATGAAATTGATAGCCAAGAATGCCGAAGATAGATATCAAAGTGCGTCCGGATTGTTAGCCGACTTAGAAATTTCTTTGCATCAGTTAGAAATCAACGGACAAATTGCCGACTTCATCCCCGGACGCTTAGATATTCTCAGCCAGTTGTTGATACCCCAAAAATTGTACGGTAGGGAAAATCAGGTTAATGAATTGCTAGCAGCGTTTGAACGTGTAAGAGGGGGCTTGGCTAACAATTTGTCAGAAGAAAAAATAGCTAGCTTTGAACAAAAATTGCCCCCATCAGGAAGCAGCGAATTAATGCTAGTATCAGGCTACTCAGGCATCGGTAAATCAGCCGTAGTCAACGAAATCAGTAAACCTATTACCAGGTCAAAAGGTTACTTCATCAGCGGCAAATTTGACCAGTTAAAACGCAACATTCCTTATGCCTCATTAATCCAAGCATTTAACTCATTGCTGCGGCAATTGCTAACAGAAAGTGCACTTTCATTAGAAATATGGCGCACTAAAATTTTAACAGCAGTGGGAACAGACGGTCAAGTAATTGCCGACGTAATTCCAAAAGTTGAATTAATCATCGGCAAACAGCCAGAAGTCCCAGAACTAGCCCCTGTAGAATCCCAAAATCGATTCAATCGAGTATTCAAAGAATTTATTCGCGTTTTCGCCCAAAAAGAACACCCCCTAGTTATCTTTTTAGACGATTTGCAGTGGGCAGATTCAGCAACATTAAAGTTGATGCAAATACTGATAACTGACCCTGACCAGGAATATTTGTTGCTAATCGGTGCCTATCGAGACAATGAAGTTAGTCCGACCCACCCCTTGATTCAGACTGTAGAAGAAATTGAAAAAACTGGTACAAGAGTCAACAATATCGTGTTGCAACCTCTGGATTTAGCAAAGGTGACAGAATTAGTCACTGAAACACTGAACACTTGCACAAAAAAAGTAACCAATCTCGCGGATTTAATCTGGAATAAAACGTGCGGAAATCCTTTTTTCTTGACTCAATTACTCCAAGCACTTTATCAAGACTCTCTTTTGAAATTTAAATTTAATCACCTTACAAATGAAGAAAATCAAAGTGGTTGGTATTGGAGTATCGATGAAATCCAAGCCATTGGAATCACAGATAAAAGTGTGGTAGAACTGGTAGCTTCTCGCATTGAAAAGCTGCCCGCAGCCACGCAAGAAGTTTTGAAGCTAGCAGCTTGCGTGGGAGATAAATTTGCTCTAGATGTGCTGTCACTTGTTAGCAAAAAGTCAGCTAATACGACAGCAACTGAACTTTATTCAGCTTTGCAAGCCGGGTTAATTCTGCCATTGAGCGATGCTTATCGCATTCCTTTAGTTTTCGATCGAGCCGAATCAATCAATCTTAAGTTAGACACTTCGCGGGTTAGTTATAGATTTTTGCACGATCGCGTTCAGCAAGCGGCTTATTCGCTAATTCCCCAAGACCAAAAGCAATCCACCCATTTAAAAATCGGTCAATTACTGTTACACAATACTCCCTCCGACAAGCTAGAAGAAAACATCTTTGATATCGTCAATCAATTGAATGTCGGAATTGAAACGATTAGCCAACAGTCAGAAAAAACTCAGTTGGCACAATTAAATTTAACTGCTGGACACAAGGCAAAAGCGGCTGCTGCCTATGAAGCTGCTGTTAGGTATTTGCGGGTTGCCATGGAATTATTGCCTGCGGATTCTTGGCAAAGTCACTATGAATTAACGTTAGCAATTTACGAGTCAACAGCCGAAGCTGAATATTTAAATATTAATTATGAAGCTTCAAAAAAGATGGTTGACATTGTACTTCAAAACTCTAAAAACTTACTGGAAAAAGTGAATGTTTACGAACTTCAAATCCAGTCTTATAACGCTCAAAATAGAGTGATAGAAGCACTCAATACAGGACTAGAAGTGCTGAAACTGTTAGGCATTTCTTTTCCTCAAAATCCCCACGCGCTACATATTATGGCGGGACTGAGTAATACAAAACTGAGCTTGGGATTGAAACGAATTGAGGATTTAGCTAACTTGCCAGAAATGATTGATCCCGAAAAAAAAGCAGCCATGCGGATTTTATCAGGGATTCTCAGCAGTGCTATTCAGGCAAAACCTCCACTGATACCGCTGCTGGCATTTAGGATGGTCAAGCTGTGTATTAAATACGGTAATTCGCCTTATGCAAGTATTGCCTACGTTTATTATGGCGTAGTTATGTGCAAGCTAGGGAACATTAGTTTGGCATACCAATTCGGTCAACTGGCAATTAGGCTGTTAGACAAATTTCCTTCCCGTTCAATCAAAAGTAGAGTTTATGCAACATTTGGTTCTTTTATTCACCACTGGAAAGCTGCTCTCAAGTCAGGATTAGGCGATCTCAAAGAAGGTTTTAAAACTGGGATGGAAACTGGAGAGTTGGAATTTGCTGGTTATGCTATAGGTGCATATTGCTTAAACAAACTGTCGATAGGAGAGCCTCTTGATTTGGTGGATCAGGAGACTGGTAAATATATGAAACTAATGCAGCAATCTCAACTTGAAATGGCTGTACAGTATATAAGTATAGCTAGGCAGACAGGCCTCAATTTGCGCGGTCAAACTGTCGAACCATGTCATTTAGTCGGTGAGAGATTTAATGAAGTTAAAACGCTCCCCATTTTAATAGAATGTAAAAACTTTTTTTTAGTTGGGTTGGTTTATAATGCCAAAACTCAGCTTAATTTTCTCTTCAGAAACTACGCGCAAGCATTAGAAAATTCAAGATTATTTGAGAAACATGAGGAGTCTGTAGCCGGATTTGATGTGGTTGCTCTGAATAATTTTTACTCCTCTCTCAGTATCATAGCTTTGTATCCAGCAACTGGCAAAAGAGAACAAAAGCAATATTTGGAAAAAGTGCTGCAAAACCAAAAGAAGATGAAAAAATGGGCAGTTAATGCTCCGATGAATTATCAACACAAATACGACTTAGTAGCAGCGGAAACAGCGCGAGTGTTGGGGCAAAATACCCAAGCAATGGAATTGTACGATCGCGCAATTGAGGGAGCAGCCAAAAACGGTTACATTCAAGAGGAAGCATTAGCGTATGAATTAGCAGGAGATTTTTATCAAGCTTTGGGTAAAGAGATAGTTTCGCAAGCATACCTGACTAAAGCCTATTATGGATATATCCATTGGGGAGCCATAGCTAAAGTTAAACATTTAGAATCAACACATCCTTTCTTAGCAGCACAGACGCGCACACTTCCAACCCCAACTCTCGATGTCACCCGCACTGCCACGGGAAATACTACCAGTAGTAGTTTAGGCGATTTATTAGACTTAGCTACTTTTATTAAGTCGGCGGAAGCCATTAACGGTGAAATTGTTCTAGAAAAATTGTTGACCAAATTAATCAAAATTATTTTAGAAAATGCGGCGGCTCAAAAAGTAGTGCTACTGCTGCTGAAAAACGATATCCTCTGCATAGAAGCTACTGGCACTCATGCGGAGGATACCGTCACACTTTTACCCTCTATTCCCCTAGAAAATAGTGAAGATGTACCCCTGTCTGTGATTAATTACGTACAGCGCAGCCAAAAGCATCTAGTTTTAGACAATGCGACTGTCGCCGAACCTTTTAATGTAGATACCTACATTCAGAAATATCAACCCAAATCAATTCTCTGTTTGCCGATTATTTATCAATCTCAGGGGCGCGGAATAATTTATTTAGAAAATGCTTTGACAGTAGGAGCTTTTACAGCAGAGAGAGTAGAAGTATTCAAAGTGTTAATTTCTCAAGTTGCTATTGCTGTAGCAAATGCTGGTTTGTACGCGCGCGAGAAAGAAAAATCTCAACAGTTAGAAAAATCTTTCAATGAATTGCAACAGGCGCAACTGCAACTGATTCAAAGCGAAAAAATGTCGGCTCTCGGCAACTTGATTGCAGGGGTGGCTCACGAAATTAACAATCCGCTTGGTTTTATTGCGGGCAATCTTGATGCTGCTGCTGAGGCGAGCTTAGATTTGATTGAGTGCTTACAACTTTACCAAGAAAAATTTCCTAATCCTGGAGATGAATTACAGGATAAAGCATCGGAGATTGATTTAGAATATTTGATTGAAGATTTGCCGAAAATGCTTTTATCTATGAAATCAGGTACAGAGCGAATCCGCAATATTAGCAAGTCTTTGCGAACTTTTTCCCGCGCTGACAGTGCGAATAAAGTGTCAGCAAATATTCATGAGGGCATCGATAGCACTTTGATGATTTTACAGTATCGTCTGAAAGCTAAAGATACTCGCCCCGCGATTAAAATTATCAAAGAATACGGAGATATCCCGCCAGTTAAATGTTATTTTGGGCAACTGAATCAGGTATTTATGAATTTGCTGGCAAATGCGATCGAGTGTTTTGACGAATTCAATGAAGGTCGCACTTACGCTGAAATTGAAGCTTTACCGAATACGATCGCCATTATCACTCAAGTCTCGGAGGATAGCAACAGCGTGGTGATTAAAATCAAAGATAACGGTCAAGGGATGTCATCGGAGCTCAAGTCGAAAATATTTGACCATTTATTTACTACCAAAGGAGTAGGAAAAGGTACGGGTTTGGGGTTGTCTATCAGCAGGCAAATTGTGGAAGAAACCCACGGCGGTAAACTAACTTGCGAATCGGTGCTGGGAGAAGGTTCGGAATTTGCGATCGCCCTTCCCCTGAATTAAAATTATGGAACTATGGCGTGTTTTAAAACCCGCAGATCCCCCCTAACCTCCTTTAATAAGGGTGGGACAAGAGCCTGCTCAAAGTCCCCTTTTTAAGGGGGATTTAGGGGGAGCGAGACTCGGATAAAAACAGCACAACACATATATGAAAATTTGTCAATGCCTAATTATTTCTGAAAAAGTCCGCTGTTCACAGTCTACATTCGGCAGTATGCAGTTACATTATTAGCTAAATGTAATAACTATATTTGATAGGAGTTTTTCGAGTGAACGCTGCCGAACAAGCCAAAAATATAGAAGTTGCCAGCAAAATTGCTGCGGTTGTTAATTTATTCAAGTCCGGATTCCCGGATGCAAAAGTCGATTTGAAACCTTGGATGAATGACCAGGATACCAGAGAACTTGTAGATCCAGATTCGATCGACATTGGCTTCCATTTTCCCGGTAGAAGCCGCTTGCTGCAAAGCCGCAGCATTTTGATTCAAATCCGATTTTACCAAGATCCGGTGGAAGGATATCGGCGGGCGATCGGAGTTGAGGCAGCCGGTTACGATCATAGCGGTCAACAGTGGCACTTTTCTACTGTGGAGAATTGGAATTTTCTCGGCCCAACCGAACCTGCGGTGGAGTCGGCCCAAAAACTCAAAGACTTTTGCCAGCAGATATTCGATTTGTTTAATTAATCTTTTTGAGGAGTTCAGTTTTCACTGCGAACCTGTTTGTACTAAGGACTTTAGTCCTTGCTATTATCGCAATTGTCGATCGACCTACAGCCAACCGGATAAACAGATTTGTAAGTAGTCGATCGCTTGCCAAACAAAGTATAGCGGTTATCGCGGACTTGTTCGTACACGCGATCGCCCATCCACTTCATCCCCGGCATTGCCCGATAAGCAGCCACAAACACCTCGCCAGCAGGCAATATCCGTCCGATTTCCTCCGCCGCATTGCTGCCTTGCCAGCGACGTTCTGGGGTGTTGCCATCTATCAAAATCATCCCCATTTCGCAGTCTCCAGACGTAATCCCAAAGCGATTTAATTGCTCTAAATCTTGCATGGGAATATACTCAAAATTCTGGCCTTGGTCTAAGGTTTCTAGTAACTGTACCAAGGTAACGCAGAGATTGCAATTGCCGTCATAAATTACGTTATATTTCATTAGTTGACTGTTGACTGTTGACTGTTGACTGTTGACTGTTGACTGTTGACTGTTGACTGTTGACTGTTGACTAATGACTACTGCCAACTGACTACTGACTACTGACTACTGACTACTGACTACTGACTACTGACTACTGACTACTGACTACAGGAATCTCGATCGCAAATTCCGTCCCTTGACCCGGTGCAGAATCGCACTTAAGCAGCCCGCCGTGTTTTTCCACCACAATTTGATAGCTGATAGACAGCCCCAAACCAGTACCTTTACCAGGTTCTTTCGTAGTAAAAAACGGATCGAACAGCCTTTTGTGAACATCTATCGGAATCCCCGGCCCGTTGTCAGCAATCCGAATCACAATATGAGAAGGATGCCGCATTGAATCATCAGAAACAGCAGAATCTGCTTGCATCAAAGCATCCTGTTCATATTTTACATCCGTACAAATCCGCAGCGTCGGCGAAGGACAATAAGGAATAGGCGCCAGTTGTCCCTCTGCCCACTGTCCAGTCTCCATGGCCTCTTCCAAAGCATCAATTGCATTGCCAATAATATTCATGAAAACCTGATTCAACTGTCCTGCATAACACTGTACGCGGGGCAAATTGCCGAACTCTTTGAGCAGCACAATTTTAGGACGCCCTGCCGTTTCTTTCAACCTGTGCTGCAAAATCAACAAAGTGCTTTCAATCCCTTCGTGAATATCCACCTGTTTTTGTTCGGATTCATCTAATCGCGAAAAATTCTTCAGTGACAGCACAATTTGGCGAATTCGCTCGGCTCCCATTTTCATCGAATTTAATAGCTTCGGCAAATCTCTGAGCAGGAAATTCAAATCGATATCATTTATTTCTTGTTTAATTGCCGGTGTTGGGTGTGGGTATTCCTGCTGGTAAAGTTGCAGCATTTTTAGCAAGTCTTTAAAGTAATCGTCAGCGTGCATGACGTTGCCATAAATAAAGCTAACTGGATTGTTGATTTCGTGAGCAACGCCAGCGACTAATTGCCCCAAACTTACCATTTTTTCATTCTGAACCATCATGCTTTGAGTTTTATGCACGTCCCGCAGGGCTTTTGCCAATTCTTGATTTTTAGTCCTCAATTGACTTTCGGAAAGCTGCACTGCTTCTTCTGCGTGTTTGCGATCGGTAATATCTTTACGAATTGCTACATATTGATGGGGTTCGCCGTTCGTATTTAAGAAAGGTACAATCGTAGTATCCAACCAAAATAATGTACCGTCTTTAGCTTGATTTTTCATTTCTCCTCGCCAAACTTTTCCCTGGCGGATGGTTGACCAAAGCTGCTTGAAAAAGTCGGCTGAATGATAGCCAGAATTGACAAGTCTGTGGGTTTTGCCGATCAGTTCTTCTCGGGAATATTTAAATTGTTCGCAAAATTGATCGTTGACATAGGTAATGGCTCCGAATTCGTCGGTATTCGAGACAATTGCCGATTGATCCAAAGCAAATTTTTCAAATTCCAACTCTTTGAGAGTTTGGCGCAATTCGGCTTCTGCTTGTTTGCGATCGCTAATATCGGTAATCATCCGCAACACGCCTGAAAATTTGCCCTCAGCGTCGAACATCGGTGTCGCCGACACGATCGCCCACAAGTGAGATCCGTCTTTTCGAGTAAACTTAAAATCGTGGCGTTCGCGAATGCCTTCTCGCCTGCGCTTGACATAAGTTTCTGCTATTTCCCTGGATTCTCCGTCAATAAACTCAAATAGCGATCGCCCCAGCATTTCCTCCACAGTATACCCCAGCATTTCGGCCATCCGAGAGTTAGCAAAAGTCGTGATACTTTCGCTGTCAAACATCCAAACACCCTCCGAAGCCGTCTCGACAATGCAGCGGTAATAACTCTCACTTTCCCTGACTGTTGCCTCTGCTTGCTTGCGATCGGTAATATCAGTTTGCACCGCAATAAAACCTTCGAGTTCCCCATTTTCTTGAAAAATTGGAGCGATGGAAAGCGCCACCCAATAACCCTTTCCATCCTTGCTGTAATTGTAAATTTCCTGATTAAACAACTGTCCCGTTGCCAAAGCCGATCGCAGTTGAGCAATAGTTAGGGGGTCTGTTTGAGGGCCTTGCAGCACATCACCCGGTTTTTTTCCCTGCATTTCTGCCAGCACGTAACCGCTAATCCGAGTAAATCCTTCATTCACCCATTCAATGCAGCCTTGAGCATCAGTAATAATCACACCATTTTGCGTTTTTTGAGCCACAATAGCCAAGCGCGACAATTCTGTTTCTGTTTTTTTGCTTTCCGTAATATCTTGAGCAATACCCAGAATATACTTAGGCGCGCCAGAATCGTCAAACAAAGGAACTTTTTTAGTGTGCAAAATTCGCTTTCCTCGGCGCGGAAGTTGGATGATTTCTTCTGGCAAATCGACGCCTTTGTGTCTTGCGAATAATTCTAAATCTTGTGCTTGCAAGTAATTAGCCTGCTCTGGCTCCAACAATTCAGCAGCATTGTTTCCCAGCACTTCATCCCTCGAATAGCCAAATAATTCTTCGCTAGCTTTATTCCAATAAATAAATCTTTGTTCCACAGCATCTTTAATAAAGACGCTAACTGGCAGATTTTGCAGTACCGCATTCAGAAAATCTTGAGTGTTTCGCAGGTCTTCTTCAGTGCGCTTTCGCTCACTAATATCCAAAATCACTCCGTCGAGATAGACAACCCGATACAGAGAATTTGCGATCTGGGATACCGGCGAAACCACAGCCGACAAAAAGCCCTCAATTTCCCCTTGTCCTTCTTGTTTTCCTCTATCCTCCTCCGCCTCGCAGCAAATAGCTTTGCCTTTTTCGTAAACCCAGCTAATTCCGCCGTCCGCCCGGACAATCCGGTATTCAAGGATGTACGAAGTTCTGGTTGCTACGCTTTTTTTCACAGTAGCATCCACCTTTTTCCGGTCTTGAGGATGGATAATGCTTGCCAAGGAACGGACGCGATCGTTGATAAAATCAGAAGAGGGATAGCCTGATATTTCTTGAACAGCCTCGCTCAAAAACGCCATTGTCCGTGTTAATTCCCCGTCGTCCGTATACTCGCAGGTACAGCGGTAGACAGCACCGGGAATATTAGCTACTAAATTTTTATATCGTTCTTCGCTTTTTAACAAAGATGAGCCGTCTTCGTTATTGTGATCGCCGTTCTTAAATTTAGAAGAATTGGAAGAAGTTTGCATGGTTTTTTTTTCACTTGTGAGTGCGGGGGCAAGTGGTAGAGTAGATGACCCTATAAAAAGTGAATTTAATGTGCGAAATAATTCGATATAAACTAATATAGTACAAAATTAGTTCTGCGAACCTTCAGAAAATTTGAGGGCGGGTAATAGGTAAAGCTAATCAAGGCTATAGATATAGAAAATAGTTCGGAAAGGCATTGTGTAACGGATTTAATGGATTTAACTCACGCCCCGATCACCATTCTCGCTTAACAGGCCTTTCGGGCCTGTTCCACAACAAGTGCATTTTCTTATGGGGAGTAGGGGTTGGGCCGAAGAGTCCGCCCATAAAAAGCTTATTGAGAATGATGCTCTAGGTGTGAGTTTAACGGGTTTAACAGATGGATGTTGATGTTCAAAGGAAAGAGGGAAGATTTTCCCAGTCTCCCAGTCTCCCAGTCTCCCAGTCTCCCAGTCTCCCTTACCCACTCCCTCACTCTCGTTAGAATAAGATAAGTTTCCTTGCTACCGTGAGCCCCTCAAACAAAACACCATGACTCAACAACAACCCCGGATTTGTATTCTCGGCGGAGGCTTCGGCGGACTCTACACAGCCCTGCGCTTGAGTCAGTTACCCTTCTCCAAAACCCAAAAACCAGAAATTGTCCTAGTTGACCGCCGCGATCGATTTTTGTTCGTTCCCCTGCTCTACGAACTCGTGACCGGCGAACTCCAAACCTGGGAAATTGCTCCACCATTTGCCGAACTATTGGAAACCACAGGCGTGCGCTTTTGTCAAGGTACTGTCTCCGGCATTGATGTGGAGCAAAAGCGAGTGCAGTTGCACGACGGGCCAGAAATTCCGTGCGATCGCCTGGTTTTAGCTTTAGGCGGCGAAACCCCCCTAGATCTGGTCAAAGGTGCCGTTGAATACGCTTACTCATTTCGCACTCTCGACGACGCCTACCGCTTAGAAGAAAGACTGCGGTTTTTAGAAGCCAGCAACAACGACAAAATTCGGGTTGCGATCGTCGGCGCCGGTTATTCAGGAGTAGAATTAGCTTGTAAATTAGCCGATCGACTCGGAGACAAAGGTCGCGTGCGGTTAGTTGAGCAAAGCGACATGATTCTGCGGACATCGCCGGAGTTTAACCGCGAAGCCGCCAGCAAAGCTTTAGAAAAACGGCAAGTGTGGATCGACTTAGAAACAGAAGTAGAGGCGATCGGATCGGACACAATATCTTTACTTTACAAAGGACAATTAGATGTTCTTCCCGTAGACATAGTTCTGTGGACAGTAGGAACTCAAGTTAGTCAAGCAGTGCGATCGCTACCCCTCAAACAAAACCGCCGCGGTCAATTAATAGTCAATTCGCAAATGCAAATTATCGACCATCCAGATATATTTGCCTTGGGAGACTTAGCTGAATGCCACGATGCAACTAATCAAAAAGTCCCCGGAACAGCCCAAACAGCCTTCCAGCAAGCTGACTACACCGCCTGGAACATTTGGGCATCCCTCACCGATCGCCCATTACTTCCTTTCCGGTACCAGCCGCTAGGAGAAATGATGACATTAGGAAATGACAACGCCACCCTCGCCGGTTTAGGAATTAAACTCGACGGACAACTAGCCCACATTGCTCGCCGCCTAGCCTATCTCTATCGAATGCCAACATTTGATCATCAGCTAAAAGTGGGTTTCAATTGGATTAGCAAGCCGATTCAGGAGTTGCTTAAAAGTTAGTTGATTGTAGACTGTTAACTGTTGACAGTTGACGGTTTATTATTGATTGTAGGACTTATGAGGGCGGTTCCGAAACCGGGTTTTTCACAAAAATACTTCACTACTACGCGCATATTTGGTAAAAACCTGGTTTTTTCTATCGGAGTGTAGATTCAGAGAATATTAGGCAGGAGAAAAAATGCAAAATTCCACATTTCAACAGCCAAAAACTGAAATTCCACCGTTGATAGAGCGGGAGATTCTGTTCGGAAATCCTGAAAAAACCCGCCCCCAACTTTCACCCGACGGCAAGTATCTCGCCTACATTGCACCCGATGAACACAACGTTTTGCAAGTGCAATTGCGTACCGTCGGTCAAGCAGGCGATCGCCAACTGACAGCCGATAAAAAACGAGGCATTCGCATCTTTTACTGGACGTACAGCGGCGAAGAGCTCATTTATCAGCAAGATATTGATGGTGATGAAAACTGGCATTTATTCTCAGTCAATATTCAGTCAAACCTGGTTCGCGATTTGACACCATTTCAAGGTGTTCGAGCTCATCTGATCGCCTTTGACCGCAAATTCCCCAATGAAATATTAGTGGGAATGAACATCCGCGATCGGCGCAAACACTATGTTTACCGCATCAACCTGCAAAACGGTGCCGTTGAACTCGACACCGACAACCCAGGTAGCATCGTCGGTTGGGCTGCTGACGCCCAATTCCAAGTGCGGGCGGCCACAGCCACAACTGCCGATGGCGGCTCAGAATTGGTGTTTCGGGAAACTGCGGACAAGTCTTGGGAAAGCCTGCGAAGCTGGGGCCCCGACGACGAAGGCGGTGCCGTCATGTTCTCAGAAAACGGCAAAATTCTTTACATCATCGGCAATCATGATGCTAACGCCAAACGTTTAATCGCATTAGACTTAGAAACCAAACAAGAAACCGATCTCGCCTCTGACCCAGAATACGATGTCGGCAACATTGTCGTACACCCCACCAAACGAGAGATTCAGGCGGTTTCGTTCTACAAAGACAAGCAAGAGTGGCAGATTTTAGACCAAAGCATAGCAGAGGATTTTGAGGAACTCGGCAAATTTCGCCCCGGCGAATTCTCCATTACCAGCCGGAACCTCGCCGATACCACTTGGCTAATCGCTTACAGGACAGACGACGGCCCAGTTTACTACTATGTGTACGATCGCACTTCCAAAACTTTCACATTTCTGTTCAGCAATCAACCCAAACTCGAAGGGCTACCACTATCATCAATGGAACCCATTTCTTACACCGCAAGAGATGGTTTAACCATTCACGGCTACCTGACAAAACCGGTTGGTGTCGCCACACCCGTACCGACAGTCTTGCTTGTTCACGGCGGCCCCTGGGCACGCGATACCTGGGGTTACAACCCACAAGCCCAATGGCTGGCAAACCGAGGTTACGCCGTTTTGCAAATCAATTTTCGCGGTTCCACCGGCTACGGCAAAGCCTTTCTCAATGCCGGCAATCGCGAATGGGCCGCTAAGATGCACGACGACTTGCTAGATGGGGTTAATTGGCTGGTAGAAACAGGAATTTCCCAACCAGATAAAATTGCGATTATGGGCGGTTCTTACGGTGGTTATGCCGCCTTAGCGGGATTGACTTTTAGTCCCGATGTTTTTGCCTGCGCCGTCGATATTGTCGGGCCAAGCAATTTGATTACACTGCTGCAAACGATTCCCCCTTACTGGGAACCGAGAAAAGCAAGTCTGTATCACCGCGTCGGCAATTTGGAAACAGAACCAGAGTTTCTGAAATCGATCTCCCCCTTATCTTTTGTCGATCGCATCCAGAAACCTTTGCTAATCGCCCAAGGTGCTAACGACCCGCGAGTGAAAGTAGCAGAAAGCGAGCAAATTGTCAATGCCATGAAGCAAGCCGGCAAACCTGTAGAATACGTGCTTTATACAGACGAAGGACACGGATTTGCGCGCCCCGAAAATCGCCTGCACTTTTATGCGATCGCCGAAGAATTCCTAGCCAAATATTTAGGAGGCAGATTTGAACCTGGGGACAACATTGCCAATCATTCTGGTGTAATGAATCCGCAAACAACTAATTAGAAGGAAAAAAGAAAAAGGAAGAAGAAAGAAGGAATCATTCAAATCTCTTTTCTCTTCTCTTCTCTTCTTTTCCTCCGTGTTCTCTGTGTCCTCTGTGGTTAAATCATTCCGATGCAACCGGATGTGCGATAAGTCCTCTTTCCTCTTCCCTTTTTCTTCTCAAATGACCAAAATTATTTTTCTCGATGCCGCCGGTACACTATTTGATGTTCGCGGTAGCGTCGGCGAGGTATACGGACAAATAGCCCACAGGTTTGGAGTAACAGTTAAGAGTGAAGAGTTAAATGCAGCATTTTCCCAAAGCTTCGCCTCAGCAAGTCCAATGGCATTTCCAGGGATAGAAGCGGCAAAAATTCCCCAATTAGAATTTGAGTGGTGGCAAACAGTTTCCGCAAAAGCATTCCAAATAGCAGGCATTTTCCACGAGTTTTCAGACTTTCCCAAATTTTTTGTCGAACTATACGCTCATTTTGCCACCGCCGAACCTTGGTTCGTCTATCCCGACGTATTTCCAGCCTTAAATAAGTGGCAGCAACAAGGAATTGAATTAGCAGTAGTATCGAATTTCGATTCCAGAATTTATGCAGTATTAAAAGCACTAAATTTAGCAGAATATTTCCCATCAGTGACAATTTCTACCGAAGTTGGTGCAGCAAAACCAGACTCTCAAATTTTTACCGCAGCTTTGCAAAAGCACAACTGCATTGCGGAAAACGTTTTGCATATCGGCGACAGCTTCAAAGCAGATTATTGTGGTGCTAAAAAGGCAGGATTAAATGCAATTTGGTTGAATCGCCACCAGGAAAAACTAGATTTAGCCAAATGGCCCTTTTTAATCGAGTCTCAAAAAGTTGAGGAATTTGCAAGTCTGGATTTTATATAAGTCAGGATTTATTCACTCGGACAAAGAAACTTGGTTTTTTACCTAATATGCAGGTTGCAAAGAAGTGTTTTTGTAAAAAGCCCCGGTTTCTGGGCACCCATGCTAAGTCCTATAAATATGATTTTTATGAGGTCAAGGTTATGATTTTTATGAATTGACTTTGAGAGCTATTTATTGAATAATATGGATAATTTAACCACAGAGAGCGCAGAGGGCGCAGAGGAAGAGAAGAGAGGGGTGATTTATATATCTAACTTTTAACTGGAAAGAACTTTATGGAACATCGACTCACTCAAACTCAATTAGCACAGGTGATCGCTGAGATCGACAAGTTATCGCAGCAGCGCGAGTTAGAATTGGAACCCGATCAGGTAAGAGAAATTTTACGGGAGTTGAATCTTCCTGATGAGCTTTTAGAAGATGCGATCGCCCAAATGCGCCGCCGCGAAGCCCTAGAACAACAGCAGCGACGCAACCGTTGGATCGCGATCGCCTCGACAGTTGTTGTTATTTCTGCGATCGGGATAGGCGTGCTTTTCGGGCAAAATCAGCAACAAACTGCTCAAGTTGTCGCAGGAGAAGATCGAATTGCCCTATCTCAAAAGGGTGGTGACAGCCTTATTCAAGTCAACCGTCAAATTAGTCCCCGAATCTACTACCAGGTAACATTGCAAAATGCTCCGATCGGCAATCAGTTGTCTCTGCAATGCGATTGGATTAACCCCAGCGGTGACATTGTTCATCAGGGCAGGTATCAAACTCGCACGATCGATACTGCGGTTTGGAATACCCACTGCTTTTACGATCTCGGATCGGCTGCAGCCCCCGGCAAATGGGAAGTTCGGATGTCCCTGGATGGGCGCGTGATTAGCAGTGAACCTTTCACGGTGAAATAGATGGGTGCGATCGACAAACCTTCACATTTTATCGGCTATTGGGGACTGGACGATTGCACAAAAACACTCAGCCGTTTAGTCCCAGATTACTGCATTCGCCAGGGCAAATTATCAGAATGGGCGATCGCCTCTGCATCTGTACTCACGGCTGACACAGTGACGCTGAATTCTTGCGGGCGATTTGGGCCAACCTATTTACCGGGAGATGCTTGGGCGGCGGTAGAAGCGAAACAGCTACGGCTGGGGCGCGATCCGTTTGGGCGAGTGCCGCTTTACTGGATGCAGTTGGGAGAAACGATTTGGTTTTCGACGCGGATGCAATTGCTGCTACCGCTGATTGCTTCCCCTCAAATTAGCCCGATCGCCCTACATAGTTATGCTTGCTTTTCCTACGTACCCACGCCGTTAACGCCGATCGAGCAAATTGCATCCCTAGCAGCCGGAACCGAGATAATTTGGGAAATCGCCGATGTTAACGATGTGCCGAAAGTACGCGCGGCGAAGCTATCCCGTAGGGAATCGCTGCCATCGGCTTGGCAAGAAGCACCCCAACTACTGCGCCGTGAGGATGAGGCGATCGCACAATTGCAAGCGCTTTTGCAACAGGCGATCGATCGACAAGTGGCCGATTTGCCGATCGACGAACCCGTGGGCGTTTTACTCTCCGGTGGCATCGATTCTTCCCTGGTGACGGCGCTGCTAGTGAAAGCAGGCTTGCAAGTGCGCGCCTATGCCCTCGATTTTGGTGTCGAAGCCTATTCCGAACTGCCCTACGCCCAACAGGTGGCGGACTTTTTCCAGATTCCGCTGATCCGAGTGGCGGCGACGGGCGATGCAGTGTTGCGCGCGATCGGGCCAACCGCCAAAGCCCTCGATTTACCCTATGGAGATGGCACAACAGCCCCGCTGTTTTTGCTCAAACAGGCGGCGGCACAAGACGTGCGAGTTGTATTCAATGGCGAGAATGGCGATCAGCTATTTGCTGGATGGACGAACAAACCTTTGATTGCCAACGGAGTTTACAGTGCAGAACATCCAGCCGGAACAGAAACCTTTGAACAGCAGTATTTGCGGACGTTTCAGCGATTTTATGGTTATGAAAAACAGATTTTTTCGCCAGAAATGCTCGATCGCATCCAGTCTCACGATTTGAGCGTTTACCTGCAAGACGCGATCGATCTCGAAACCTGTCCTTCCCTGCTAGCGAGGCTACGGCGCGCTTCGCTGATGCTCAAAGGTGCCCAAAATATTCAGCCGAGGGCAACGGCATTGGGGTTTGCTTGCGGTTTGTGGGTGCGATCGCCCTTCTGCGACCCCGACCTCACAGCATGGACGTTTCAACTCCCTGGCGAGCTGCTACTGCAAGGTGCGTGCGAAAAATACATCCTCAAGAAAGCTGCCGAACGCTGGTTGCCGCCGGAAATTATCTGGCGGGAAAAGCGCGGGATGGGTGTGCCGTTGAAGGTTTGGTATTACCGCGAGTTTTGGGCTGCGATCGGCGATCGGCTGAATCCGAATCTGTTGCGATCGCAAAATTGCTGGCAACCTTATTTGGCTGACTCGATGTTATCGGGACAACTCGGAGTTGCCATGCGCGATCGCTATATTGGCAATAATCTCTGGTTGCTGCTGATGTGGCAGGCATGGCGAACCGAGGTTTTAGGCGAAATTCCGGTTAAGCGATCGCTGGATCATGTGTTTTGGTTGCCACCGGCGATCGGGCAACGCATTTGGAAATATCGAAGGCAGTTGACAGTTGACAGTTGACAGTTGACAGTTAATTTTACAATCTTCCCTGTTCCGAACATCCGTTAAATAATTCGTTGCCGAACATCCGTTACATCCGTTACAAAATCCGTTGCCGAACTTCTTCTATATGATTGAATCTTTGCTAGAGAATGAAACCAAAATACATTCGCCGCCGTTCTCGGAAGCAATGGCTAAGCGACTTTTGTCAACTTATGGTTCGCCCTTATATGTGTATCAGGCCGATATCCTCCATCAAACCCTTGAGCACATTACGCGATCGATCGACTATCCCCGCGTTCAGTTTCATTTTGCTACTGTCACCAATGGCAATATTGCTCTGTTGCAACTGATTCAGCAAGCTGGTTGGGGGCTGCACGCGAATACACCGGGCGATGTTTTTTTGGGGCTGAAAGCGGGTTTTACGGGCGATCATATTGTCTACACCGGCAGTAACCTCAACAGGGCGGATATTCAGCAATTGATTGAGTGGAAGATTGATCGATTTAATTTCGATAGTCTGTCGCAACTCCAGGATTTCTGCGAATATTTCAGGAGTCAACCGCGATCGCGCCGTCCCGAAATCGGACTGCGGCTCAACTCACCGGAATTGACGGGAGACAGTCGAATCGGAGTGCGTCCCGCTGAATTTGAAAAAGCGAACGAAATCGCGCAGCAGCAAGGGTTTAGCATCACTGGACTGCATTTTTATCGGGGGACGGGAACGAACGCCACGAGTGCTTTTACGGAGGCGATCGATCGCCTAATTGCGATCGCCCAACAGTTGCCAGATTGGCGAACCCTCGATTTTGGCGGTGGTTTTGGCTATCCCTATCGAGGCGGTGCAGTGTTTGACTGGCGGGAGTTTGGTGCGGCGATTACTGAACGATTGAGTGCGCTATCTCGCCCGATCGAGTTGGTGATTGAACCGGGACGATCGGCGATCGCAGGTTGTGGCGTTTTGCTTGCGAAAGTTGTGTCGGTGAAGTGGTTGGCAGATCGGCAAATTGTCGGTGTGGATACGACTGTATCAAATCTATCGGTGCCTGCGGTGCACGGAGGCTATCGGGCGATCGCAACTTGGGAAACCGACGATGTATCGCGACACGAAACGGATATTTGTGGCAACACCACTTATTCGCGGGATTATTTGGGGCGCAACTGTTGGCTACCGAAACTCAAAATTGGAGATGCGATCGCGATTTTGGATAGCGGCGCTTACGGCTATGCGATGTCGTCACATTTTCTGCACCGCCCCCGCCCTGCTGAAGTGTTGATTGATGCTAAGGGCGATCGATTAATTCGACAGCGAGAAGACTATTCTATTTTATTAAACGGGCAAATATTTTAATAGGGCATTGGGCATTGGGCATTGGGCATAGTTTCTTCCTTCTTGCGACTTCCATCGGACTGACATCCGTTACATCCGTTACATCCGTTACATCCGTTACAGAATCCGTTGCCGAACTTCCTTCTTCCTTCTACTTATTATCTCTCTTCTCTTCCTCTGCGTCCTCTGCGCCCTCTGCGGTTAAATCATTCCAAAACAACCGCCAACGATATAAATCCATTAAATCAATCAGGAGTAACCGAAATGGGAATGAAATGCGTCCAGTGTAATACCGACAACATTTTGAGCGATCGTACAAGCAACTCAGGTCGCTGTAAGCGGTGCAACCATCCGTTTGTTTTTGAACCGACTAGCGTCACTGATAAAAAGTTAGCATTCACCGATCCGTTTTTCAAAAAGGCGATCGAAAATATTTCCAGCCAAAATATGTTGTTTTTTACGCACAAACAGTTTTTGTATTTTATTGATCAAAAGCTTAAATCTCGCACGCCCGGAATCAGTGGGATTTTTCTCTACTTCTTTTTTAGCTTCGTATTGGGAGGAATCGGCAGTAGCTTCGGTCTTCCTATTTTTTCATCACAATTCGCACTTAGTATTCCCTTCGCTCTCTACAATTTGATTTGGATATGGCTATTTTTCGATGACAGCAAGTCTCCTGCTCAAGGTATTCGCGGCAGAAGAAATAATGCTAAAAATCTACAAACTTTAGGGTTGATTATTCTAGTGACTGCCATTCCCATCAGCTTGCTAGCTGCTTCTTTGACAAGGTACATAGCAGCGACTTTGCTAGGGCTATTTTCCTACTGGCTCGGCATTTCACAAAAAAATCGCCTACACGAAATTAGTGAAGTATTTATTGTCAATTCAGCGCAGAGCGATAAATGGCTGCGAGACTGGCAAAGGGTGAACGGCGCATTAGAAAAACTGCTCCCTGCTGCTCGTCAAGAGGCTTTGCCCGCAACCATCGCTCCGGAAGTTAGCGCCTACAGCTTCGATCGCGCAATTATCTGTGACAGTGACGAAATAGCTCAATTCCTCATTGCCAACAACGTTCATTTTGAAAACAACTGCGCCATTCTTAGTATTAGTGGCTATCCCCAAAGCATCTTCAACACCGTAATCGAAATGCTGCGGCGCAATACCGATTTAAAAGTATATGCACTGCACAATGCGAGTCCTCCTGGAGTTGGCTTAGTACATCAACTGCGAACCAGTCCAGAGTGGTTTGCGAGTCAAGCGGTGACGATTTTTGATTTGGGAATTTCTCCCCGTCAAATCTTAGCAACCCGTGATATGTTTGTGCAGAAATCTCAAACAATGGCACAAACAGCCCGTCAATTACCCGACGCTGTAAGGCAAAGTTTAACAGCCGAAGAACTAGCATGGCTGGATGCAGGCAATTTTGTGGAATTAGAATCGTTTACGCCGCAGCGGTTGTTGCGCGTGGTGAATTATGGACTTGCTCAGAGTGGCGATCCGCAGACCAACGACGGCTTAATATTAGTGGATAATGCTGTCGGGTATGGTGGTGGCTATGTGTTTGTCTCCGATAGTTTCGGCTAGGGCGTGTTTTCAAGACTTTTTTAAACTTATTAATAATAACCTTAAAAAGTCTTGAAATTTAGTCTGAATAAGATTTTTAGCGCTCTTTTGTTAAAATCATAAAAAGCTGATATTTGTAAGGGCTTCCGCGATTTAAAAAGGAGGAGCAAAAAAGCTGAGATTAACTCGGTGAGTAAAGGTTTCATATTTTTTAATTTCCCCCCACCGGGGGAAGTTTAGTTTAAATTGTGTGAAATTTGCCTTTAACCCGCCGTCATCTGGTTTTGTTTGTGTAGGCGCGGTTTCTAACCGCCCGGACTTGTAACCTCGTGAACTTTTTTAAGTCGTATACTCCGCATTAATCTTCACGTAGTCGTAACTCAAATCGCATCCCCAAGCTTTCGCAAAACCGCTGCCATTCCCGACACTAATCTGAATTAAAACCGTATCAGCCTTCAAATATTCCCCCTCCGCAGCCGCTTTCATATAATTACTTGCAGCAGCGCGATCGAACTCTTTAGGTTGCCCGTTTTCCATCATCAAAAAATCCCCCAATTGAATCCGCAAATTCTCTTGATCGAAAGCGACACCAGCGCGCCCAGCCGCCGCCGCAATTCTGCCCCAATTCGGATCGCGTCCGAAAATAGCAGCTTTCACCAAAGAAGAACCCACAATTGTTTTGGCAATTTTACTCGCAGAAATTTCATCCAGGGCGCCACTAACTTGCACTTCCACCAAACAAGTTGCACCTTCGCCGTCACGGGCGATCGCCTTTGCTAAATGCACGCAAACTTCTGTCAGCATCGCCTCTAATTTTTCAGCATCTGCCCCCATTTCCGTAATTGCCGGTGTGCGGGATTGACCGTTTGCCAAAGCAATTAGCGAATCGTTGGTACTGGTATCGCCGTCAACAGTAATTTGATTGAAACTTCTGTTAGCCGCCCGACTCACCATTTCTTGCCACAAATGCGATGACACTGCTGCATCGCAAGTTACAAATGCCAGCATTGTTGCCATATTCGGGTGAATCATTCCCGAACCTTTGCAAATGCCGCCGATGCGGACGGGCCGATCGCCAAACATGGTTTCCAGGGCGATCGTTTTCGGCACTAAATCAGTCGTACAAATAGCTTTAGCCGCCGCATCGGAACCAGTTTCCGATGCCTCAGCAACTAATCGGGGAATTCCCGCCCTCAGCGGTTCCATTTTTATCCGCTGTCCGATGACGCCAGTGGAGGCCAAAAGAATTGATTCTGGAGGAATATTCAGCGCTTCTCCCAACAATTTGGCACTTTCGAGGGCATCTGCCAAACCTTGTTCGCCAGTAGCAGCATTAGCTTGTCCCGCATTGCACAAAATTGCTTTCGCGCTGGGTTTAGCTTGCAAACGCTGGCGGCAGTAGTCCACACAAGCGGCCCGGACTGTTGATGTTGTGAAGACTCCGGCGGCGATCGCGTCCACCTCTGACAAAATTAAACTTAAATCCGGCAAGCCTGAAGGCTTCAAACCCGCTGTAATTCCCGATGCTCGATACCCTCTGGGTGCTGTAACTCCGCCGTCAATTTCTTTCCAGTCCGACATCATGACCTCCCTAGTAGCCTTCAATCTGCTGAAAGGGGATTATACCATTTTAGATTTTAGATTTTAGATTTTAGATTTTAGACTTCGGCGTGAGCGATCGGTCAAACGATTTTAGATTTTAGATTTTAGATTTTAGATTTTAGATTGTTTTGAACCCAATTTCCCATTCCCAATTCCCAATTCCCAATTCCCAATTCCCCATAAAACTAATCGCGGCTTCCAATCTAGAGTTAGAACTCAAGAAGAAGTCGCGACGGTTTTGTAATTGACATTATTAATTTTTAGGTGGCAAAAAACAAACTCTATTCAACTATCTCGCCGTTGAAAAAAGGAGTTATTTGCGATCGATACTCGCTGGAGAACCAGCATCTAAACCAACTTCAGCAGCCACACGGCTCAACATGGATTCCTGACGGTTTTTGACGACGTGTTGATGGCGCATCATCAGGTTGCGGGCTTGTTCTTGAGTTGACATAACTGATTTCTCCAAATTCTAGGTAATAACTTCGTAGACAATTGTCGAAATTGAGCTTGCCCTAGCTCATAGTGGCGTTGCTGCGATCGTAACTGGCTTGAAAGCTGGGCTGCGGTTTGCCTTGAATGTGACCCCAGTAGTGCGTATCTTCCATCCCGACTTCGGTGGCGGTGCGGTTGAGCATGGATTGCTGGCGGTTCTTCACCAGTTGGTGGTGGCGCATCATCAGAGAGCGAGCTTGATTTTCAGTAGACATATGCGGTTCCTCCGTATTCTTTAGATTAATGTTGGGCTTGTTTTTTCTTCTCTTCTATCACTATAACAGACAATTCTGTATCTAAAGCTACCAAATGCAAATTGTCACAAAACTTTACAATTTGGGCTATGGGGCGAGAAGCTCGATCGAGGTTGCAGGGAGTGCGATCGGGCTTTGGCTCGTGGATTCAGGCCCAACCCCAAGCAGCAGTTGGCAAAATTTGACAATATTCGTCTTCTAAAAGCCACATTTTGGCGGCTACCTAATTGCCAAGGGCCAAAATAACTTTATAGTTGGGTTCAGAGTTAGAGATGCAGAATTTTGCCTCTCAAGAGAGTCGAATTTGCCTTAGCTAAGAGTAAATTTAATAAGTAGCTAATCACAATTAGATTTACAATGATTAAGCAGCTATGCTCAAGCATAGTCAAGTTTTTTGTAGTCAACTAGATAATAGATTTGGGCTAAGTGAATCGCCCTCGCCATCCTCAAAAAGCGAGCTTTCTTTGTTGATAAAAATAGATTAAGTCCCAGCAGCCTCCCCACAAAAAAGAGCGATCGTCCTCCCCTAGAAAAACAATCGCCCATTCACCTATAATTTCAATTAACATCAAGTCCCGCCTTTAAGAAACTATGTTATACCCACAATTCCAGAGATCCCCCTAGCCTCTTTTTCAGGAGAATGCCAGGGGGAGCGAAAGACTCTGACGTTAGTTTTTCAAGTTGTGTATACAGCGTAGCCCTTAAGAAAGGCGTGCCGGGGCCGAGAAGTAAGCTGCCCTAATCGTCAAACAGTAGACTGGTACTAAAGAAGACCTTAAGTTGACACGAATGCGCTACTCGGCGACTTCAGCTTCAGCTTCCGCTTCAGGTGCATCTGGCACATCTTGCTTGATAGTCAAATAGCGAATCACTTCTTCGCTCAGACGCATCGCGCGTTCCAGGGTAAAAATTGCAGCGCCCGGAGCTGTATAGTTCATTTGAACGTATACTCCGTCCCGGTGCTTGCCGATTTCGTAAGCCAAACGGCGCTTGCCACGGTGCTGAGTTTCGATGTTTTCAGCACCTTGATCGCGCAAAATAGTTTGATATTTAGCGATCGCCTGGTCTGTCATTTCTTCACCCAAATCAGGGCGCAGAATGTACATAGTTTCGTAAATAAACGGTTTCATGGCAATAATCCCCTTATGGACAACAAGGCTTCTCACGAAGCAAGGACTTATCATCATATCCCAACAATGAACAATCTCAAAACTAAAAAATCAAATTCCCCAAACAACACTCCCTCGCCGTGGAGCACCCTGTGGACGTACAGCATCATGAGCGCGATCGGACTTTTGATGCTGTTTCCCTTGCTGTGGCTGCTCAGTACCTCCCTCAAATCCCCCAACGAAAACATCTTTCAATTTCCCCCGCAACTGTGGCCACAACAGCCAACCCTCGAAAACTTCATCAAAGTTTGGCAAACCAACCCCTTCGGCCGCTACCTGTTCAACAGCACCCTAATTGCCGGCCTCACAGTTAGCATCAACGTTTTCTTTTGCGCCCTCGCCGCTTACCCCTTAGCCCGACTCAAATTTCGCGGCCGCGAAGCCATCTTAATCACGATCGTTTCCACAATCATGATTCCCTTCCAAATAGTCATGATTCCCCTATACATATTGACAGTACAACTCGGACTAAAAAATAGTTATTTAGGCGTAATCTTTCCCGGACTAGCCTCAGCCTTCGGCATATTTTTATTACGACAAGCATTTCTAGCAGTTCCCAAAGAACTAGAAGAAGCCGCCCGCATCGACGGCTGCAGCGAATTAGGCATTTGGTGGCACGTCATGATTCCGGCAATTAAGCCAGCTTTAGTCACCCTAGGAATTTTCGTATTTATCGGTTCTTGGAGCGACTTTCTGTGGCCGCTGCTAGTTTTAGACAGGCCGGAATATTACACTTTACCTTTAGGGGTAGCTAATTTAGCCGGGACATTTTCCTTAGATTGGCGTTTAGTTGCGGCGGGTTCTATTATTTCTATTGTTCCAGTTTTAGGACTATTTTTGCTCTTGCAAAAATACATTGTGCCAACAGAAACTGCTGCCGGAGTCAAAGGATAGAATCAGGGTAAGCTCATCTAATTTGGTATAAATTGTACTTGACAAAAAAACAAAATACACAGGGATCCCCCTCGTCATTAACGGTTCTATAATGCCTCAAAGCTAAGTCATCAAGGTAAG